>JABBNV010000085.1:0-3253 GCA_019352125.1 Acidobacteriota bacterium
CGGCGCGCAGACACCACTAGCCCAGCCAGGGCCGGCCAGTAAGCCAGCCACCCCAGGCACTGGCAGCGCTACTGCCCCCTCCAGCACCATGAACCACATTGTGGTGAAACGCGGCGATTCACTCTGGACAATCGCGGCAGAGGCGCTAGGCCCATTGGCCACCGATGTTGAGATCTCTCAGGCCTGGCCGCAGTGGTACCGCGCGAACTTCAGCACCATTGGCAACGACCCGTCATTCCTGTTGCCGGGCCAAGTACTTAGGGCGCCCTAGAGCCTGCGCCTCAACCTGAGAGACGTACCGCCTACGAAATAGACATAGCTCAAGATATCCATCATCTACCGTAGAAATGAGGAATCATGCCCATCTCACCAACCATGCGCCCCAGTAACCGTGGGAACACCAGCCGAGCTCCTGGCCGTGCCGGTGCTGCTGAGCAGCTGGCAACAGTTACTTCTTTGAGGTCCTCTCGAGGGCAGCAGGGTATGGCACCCGCGGCGAGTCAGCCACTACTACGCTCCGCGGAGGCCGACGTCGTCTCCCTTCACCGCACCACTGCAGCGGCCGAGGAAGCTACTTTAGTCCGCGTGATGGCAGGCCGCATGTGCCAAGCGACACTGGAAGTGTTGGCCGGAATCCGGCCGGTGACGCAGCTGTCCCGGTGGTTGGATCAGCGCAGCTTTGAAGCGCTCCAAATGCGCGTCTTGCTCACCCGTGCAGCTCAACAAAGCGCCGCCACTGGCAACGTGCTGACCCTGCATCACCGGGCAGTAATCCAGAGCATTCATTGCTGCCCCGTGGCGGCCGGCGTCTATGAAGTAGCCCTGATTATCAAAGAACAAGCACGGCACCGCGCCATAGCGATGCGCCTCGAGCAAACTCGTGGAGTATGGAAAGTCACCGCGCTTGAAATTGGTTAACGGCGCTTCTTCTTAGCGGAATTGCGTGACGCAGCGGCGCGTTTGGCCGAGGGCGGCAGACCGTCACCGGTCTTGGCTGCGGATGAACGCTCCACCCGAGTTTCAGCCTCGCCCGATTCCCCCGGTGCGGAGAATTGCAGCTGCTTCGGCTTAGCAGGCGCTTCAAGTCCCGGCGCCGTGAAATGTGCAGCGTGTGCACTCTCGTCATGGTCACCGGCCGCCGCGTCCTCGGAAGTACCGGCGTTGATCAGCTGCATCAAACCAGCTGGCTGATCCGCCACCACTCCGACACCTGCTGCTGGCCCCTGATCTACTTGTACTTCCAGATTAAACAGGAAGCCCACGCTCTCCTCACGGATGGCGCCCATCATGGACTGGAACATGGTGAAGCCTTCGCGCTGATATTCCACCAAGGGATCGCGCTGGGCCATGGCTCGCAAGCCAATGCCCTCCTTGAGGTAGTCCATCTCGTACAAGTGCTCCTGCCACTTCCGGCCGACAACCGAGAGAACAACGCGGCGTTCCAGCTCGCGCATGGTTTCTGAGCCCAGTTGCTCCTCACGCGCCTGGTATGCCAATTGCGCGTCAGAGAGAAATTCAGTCTTCAGCAGCTCGGGCGTAACGCGCCCCAAGCCGCCAACCTCCTCAGCCAGCTCGTCTTTCGTAATCGAGACCGGGTACAACGTCTTGAGGTTGGTGAACAACGCGTCGTAGTCCCAGTCCTCGGCATGCCCTTCAGCCGTGGCTGCGTCCACCATTTCATTGATGGTGTCCTCCAGGAAGTGCTGAACCTTTTCATGCAGGTCGTCACCCTCAAGGATGTGACGACGGTCCCCGTAGATAGCTTCGCGCTGGCGGTTGAGGACGTCGTCGTACTTCAAAACGTTCTTGCGCTGCTCCGCATTGCGGCCCTCAACCTGCCCCTGTGCGGAAGCAATCGCCTTGGAAACAAGCTTGGATTCAAGCGCCACGTCATCCGGCATGACGGAGCGGGACATGAGTCGCTCAGCCCCACCGGAGTTGAACAGACGCATCAAATCGTCGGTCAGCGAGAGGTAAAACCGGGACTCGCCCGGGTCACCCTGACGTCCGGAACGACCGCGCAGCTGGTTGTCGATACGACGGGATTCATGCCGCTCGGTGCCCAAAACATAGAGCCCACCGGCCTCAACTACCTCGTCATGTTCAGTCTTGGTAGCCTCCTTGGCGGTCTCGAATGCTTCCGCCCACGCAGCCTCGTACTCTTCCGGCGTTTCCTCCGGGTCCAGGCCCCGTTCCTTCAGCGCTGCGACTGCATTGAATTCGGCGTTACCACCGAGCATGATGTCAGTTCCACGCCCGGCCATGTTGGTGGCTACGGTGACGGCGCCCTTGCGGCCGGCCTGCGCAACAATGGCTGCCTCACGCGCATGGTTCTTCGCGTTGAGCACCTCGTGTTTGATGCCTCGCTTGGCCAGTTCTCGGGAGAGGTATTCGCTCTTTTCTACGCTGGTGGTACCCACCAGTACGGGCTGTCCGCTTTCGTGACGCACGGCAATGTCATCAACGACGGCGTCAAACTTAACCTGCTCGTTTTTGTACACCAGATCCGACTTGTCAATGCGCGCCATTGGTTTGTTCGTGGGAATTGGCACCACACCCAGGTTGTAGGTGCCCATGAACTCGCTGGCTTCGGTCTCCGCAGTACCGGTCATGCCGGAGAGCTTGTTGTAGAGGCGGAAGTAGTTCTGCAAGGTCACGGTGGCCAGGGTCTGGTTCTCGGCCTTGATCTCCACCCCTTCCTTGGCTTCGATGGCCTGGTGCATGCCTTCGTTGTAACGGCGTCCCGCGAGGATGCGGCCGGTGTGCTCGTCAACAATGAGCACTTCGCCGTCAAGGATCACGTAGTCCTTGTCCCGCTTGAACAGTTCCTTGGCCTTGATGGCGTTGTTGAGGAACCCGATCAGCGGGGTGTTAGCGGATTCGTAGAGGTTGTGGATGCCCAAGTAGTCCTCTACTTTTTCAATCCCGTCCTCCAGGACGCCCACGGTGCGCTTCTTTTCATCGACTTCATAATCCTTCTCCGGCGTAAGACGCAACACCACCTTGGCGAACTCGCTATACCAGCGGTTGGCATCCCCTGAGGCCGGGCCGGAAATGATCAGCGGTGTACGCGCCTCATCGATCAGGATGGAGTCAACCTCATCCACAATCGCAAAGTGGTGTCCACGCTGAACCAATTCGTCCTTGGACCACGCCATGTTGTCACGCAGGTAGTCGAAGCCAAACTCGTTATTGGTGCCGTAGGTAACGTCCGCCGCGTATTGGGTTTTCCGGACGGACGGGTCCTGGTTGG
>JABBNV010000085.1:3263-7089 GCA_019352125.1 Acidobacteriota bacterium
GAGAGAATGCAGCCACTGGTGAGGCCCAAGAACCGGTGAACACGGCCCATCAGGTCCGACTGGTACTCAGCCAAGTAATCGTTAACCGTCACCACGTGCACACCGTTGCCAGTGAGCGCATTCAGATAAGCGGGTGCGGTGGCCACCAAAGTTTTACCTTCACCGGTTTTCATTTCGGCAATGTTGCCCAAGTGCAACGCAGCGCCACCCATCAGCTGCACGTCAAAGTGACGCATTCCCAGGGTTCGGGACGATGCTTCGCGTACTGCAGCAAACGCTTCCGGCAGCAGCGCGTCCAGGGATTCGCCGTCGACCGCGCGCTCCCTTAGTCGATCAGTTTCTTCGCGTATCTCCGCGTCAGTGAGCGAGGAGAAAGAATCCTCGAGCGCGTTGATCGCATCCGCGTACACGTGCAGACGCTTCAGCGTCTTGCGGTCACCCGTACGAAGGATTTTTTCGAGAAGAGATGGCACGTGAGGTTGCTCCCAATCTGTGGCTGCCGTTTCTGGCGTGTTCAGTCTACGTGAGAACACGTTTAGCTAAACATTTGCGTTCCCTAGTGCCGCTTGGAGTTCCCTAGCGAAGTTGCCCACGGGAAAGACTTGCACCTCCAACATACCTAGCCACTAAGCCATCAGCATCAACTCTTCTGCCAGTTCCTGGGCGGTGTTGGCGGGGGCGCCCGGTTCACTGTGAACGGCCCGGGCAAGCAGCACCTTTGATCCTCTGTCCGCCTTGAGATCCACGCGTGCCACGATGGACTCCCCCAACAAGAAGGGCAACACATAGTAGCCAAACTGTCGTTTGGGAGCCGGGGTGTAGATTTCCAGGCGGTAGTGGAATCCGAAGAGCTGCTCCAACCGACGGCGCTCAAATACCAGCGAGTCGAAGGGGCTCAGTAAGGCTCTGCCCCTGGCCCGGCGCGGAAGCGCCGCCTGCACGTGGCGGAACTGTTCTCCCGGCCACCCCGTCACCTCCACTGACTCCAACTGACCACGCTGCACCAGGGTAGCAACGGCCGCGGCGGATGCCTTGATGGGCAATCTAAAGTAGTCAGCGAAACAGCGGACCGTCCCCACACCGTGCGCACGTGCCGCAGCATCAATAAGGCGAACCATAGCCTCTAGGGGATCCGGATCTTCCGCCTCAATCAAGCCAGCTGGCAACACCTTCTCCACTAAGGCGTACCGACGTTCAAAGGTATCGGTGCGGCCAGCTGCAGCGACCACGCCCTGTTCAAAGAGATCCTCCAGCACCCGTTTGACGGAATTCCAATTCCATCCCCAATTGCTCGCATCACGCTCCTCTACATGGGCAATCCGTGCAGTGATTGCGCGGGCGGTCATGGGCCGGCTGCGTCCTAGCAGGGCGAGTATCTGTTGTTCCAAGTCTGCTCTGAGTTCGCTCGGAACTTTACTGGCTCCTACCCAGACTCGGTTCTGCCACAATTTCAGGTCCGCAAAATGCTCGGGTTGAATAAAGCTGGCTTCGTGCGCCCAGTACTCCATCATTTTTCGGGGCGCATAGCTGCTGTGCGTGTCCACCAAACTGCGGTCATAGTTGCCTAACCGCGCAAAGAACGGCAGATAGTGGCTGCGCGAGAGGACGTTGACGGAATCGATCTGCACCAGTTGAAGCTGCTTAAAGGTGCGGCCCACCAATCCCGAGGTGATCGGGGTGGTGGGCCGTCCTTTGGCGAGTCCTTGAGCGTGGAGTGCAATGCGCCGAGCCTGGGAAAGGGTCAGCGCTGTACTCGTTGAGCTCAAGAAGTCCTCCGAATATCTGCCTAAATTACTGCTGCCGCATCGGTTGAGCGGTAAGCCCTGATGGTTTCTTGCGGCACCGAAGACTCCTCAGTTGCCTCTGGATCCAGTGTAATGACACCGTAGGTCCACCCGCGCCGACGATACACAACAGAGGGTGCCCCAGTGTCAGAATCTATGAAGAAGTAGAAGTCGTGCCCCACTAGCTCCATATTGTCCACAGCGTCATCGAGACACATCTGGGTTGTCGGAAATACTTTGCGCCGAATGAGCACCGGTGAATCCCCGGCCGGAATATCATTTTCAATCTCGTACGGCGAGCGCGAATCTTGCGGCCCACCGCTTGTTTCACCGCCGGTCTGCTCATACAACGGTGCCTTCGTATCCGCAGGTTCAAGGGTGGCAGTGGCCTCGCGGACGGCAACTGGCGTGTGCCGCCCATGGTGAACTTTTCGCCTGTCCTTCGCTCGACGTAGCCTCTCCAGCAACTTATTGAACGCCACGTCGAAAGCCGCGAACTTATCCCCTGCCGTTGCCTCTGCCCGAATCACGGGCCCCCGGCCTTGCACCGTGAGCTCAACGGTCAGTTGTGCATCTGTGGCGCGCGGGTTGGTTTCCTTGGAAACCTTGGCATCGATTCTCTGGACCTTATCGCCGAGCTGCTCAATCTTGCTCATTTTTTCGCCGGCGTATTCGCGGAAGCGATCCGAAACTGTAACGTTGCGGCCGCTGATCAGGAACTCCATGGTGCCCTCCAAATGACTTCGGTGACACGACGGCCGGGGTGCTGATCGCAATCTGCAATTCAGGCAAAACCTGACCGCCGACGGGTGGTTAGCCTCTATGAGGTACCCGTTTACTCACGTTAGTTCAAACACGGACCATATTCACCTTTTGGACACTTAATTCTTCAATTGAGTCCACCGGGAGTTCACCTGCACCGGAGGCGTTGCCCGCACGGGACTCGTGGCTGGCACTGCGGCCAAGACCACTGCGCCTCGCACAATGGCGCCGATTTCCGTCAGCGCTCTGGCTGATTCACTGAGCGTGGCACCGGTGGTGAGGACGTCATCCACAATGATGACGGATTGGCCAACTAACCGGCGTGCCGAGCGCCGTGGCACCACCAAAGAATTCCGCACATTGGCCCGCCGCGCAGACCTGCCTAGTTTCTTTTGCGCCCGTCGCCGCCAGGGACGCCGAAATCGCGGCCGCAGCCCATTCCTGATCACCCTGCCGTGGCCCAGCACCTTGCGCCGTAACAAGATACCCAACAGCAATTCCACCGGCTGGTAGCCCCGGCGTCGAAAGCTCCCAGCGCTACCAGGAACAGGCACAAGGAACACCGCGCCAACCGCTTCGGGATTTAACAACGCGGGTGCCCGGGCCAGAGCTGCGGCCAAAATACCGGCCAGATGTGGAGCCACATCCGTTCGGCCGTGATTCTTGAAAGCAAGGATGGCAGCGGCCAAGGCTTCGCGGTACGGGCCAGCTGCCACGACTGGCAACAGGGTGCTGCCGTCCACATCAGTTAGCGCAGGGGCACTGGCGTCTGCGCGCGCCGGATGGGCACAGAGCAACCGTAGACCACCAGAACACGCCTCACACAGGGCCACATCCGCCAGACCACACGAGACACACTCCGTGGGTAACACGAGTGCACAAAACTCCAGCCAGGCAGTTTCCAACCGCTGAAACACACACAGCCACGCACTGCCGGTCGCGCTGTGTTGCCGCCGGTGCCGAACCGCTGCCACTCCCCATTCGCTATCCATCTGTTCATGGTGCCCACTGTGCCGCGAAAACAGGTCGGCCACCGGCCATATGTGGGTCCAGCAGGCAGAAGAAGCCTCGGTGGAGGAAAGCTACCCAGCAAAGGAGGGCATCAGAACACCCTTGGTTTGCTCAGCCCAACCATTGCCCGTCCGCAACTCGACTGACTTGTCCGTTTGGGCGTAGACGCTGAGCACGTCATTGCCAGCACTGATGCTAGTGACATTGGCCAGGGGCGCCAGCTGTACCGGTTCGCCACGAAGGCTCACCAACTCAACCACGACGGACCC
>JABBNV010000085.1:7099-10139 GCA_019352125.1 Acidobacteriota bacterium
CTCGTTGACCCACGCACCGGATACCGCACTATTGCTGGTGGTCAGGGAGATGGGTGCGGTGAGATTCTTCGGGGACCCATCTGAACTGTTGCGCAGGATGCCAGCAATCTGCGTAGTTGCTACGCCGTTGGCTTCCGAAATGACCAAAACCCGGCTTCCATCCCGTGAAACACGCAAAGACTTCACCGTCCGGCCAGCCAACCATTGAACCTTAAATGTGGCCGTAGGAACTTCCGTTGCGTGCTTTCCGGCGGTTGGCTGCCAAGTGAGCACCGTACCGCTGCCGTCACCCGCAGCCGTCCAGAGCCAATCATTCGGCGCGAACGACGGCGGGGTAAACCCGGTGCCGGTAGCCATCCGTTCCGGTGCCTGGCCAGGAAAAACGGAGTACAGCTGATTGTGATCCGGCGTCAGGAACGCGTATTGGCCCTTGGTATAGGACATGGCCGGATAGGCGGGGTTCAGGTTCGCCGGAATCGTCAGGCCTTCAATCGGCGTCAAAGTGCCGTTGTCGTAGGAAACGATCTGCCCCTTGGACACAGCAACTTGGCGATCCGGCACCTGATTATTGGCCACCGGTTGCGGCGGAGCAGGCTCTGAGCCACCCGTCACTTCAACAGTCCGGGTATCCGCCCGGAGAGAGACAGAGGTGACAGTATTCAAGTTCAGTTGCAGGGTTAGCTGCAACTGGTTCTGCATCTGTTGTCTGGATTTGACGGAGGCATCCAGCAACGGCTGTGGTGTCAGATCCACCTGAGCCACCCCGTTATTGATCGGCACGGAGTCACGTACCAAACTCATGCCGTCGGGGAATGCACTGGCCACAGCGCCCTTGAGGTAGGGAGCGGGGCCGTTGAGCATGTCCTTCACAATTTGAGTTGCGGCGGTCTGTGCCTTGTTGGAGATCCAGCGAACGTCCGGCACCGCATAGGTGAAACTCGGGTCATAAAAGTACAGCGGATAGGCGGTGAAGAGCTGCCCGAAGTTTCCCGATTGCAGCATGATGCCATCCGGAGCCTTGCTGATGCGCCATTCACCATCAACCTGCACCAGGGAATAGCTGATGTGCTGCACGGTACCGGCTGGGGCGTTGGTGGAAATTCCGTCCTGGTCCACTGTGGACTGAACGTCGACCTCCGCATCCACGGTGGCAGTGCCGTCCCCCGCTTCAACCGCTGAACTGATCTTCAAGTTATTGGAATAGACCAGTGTCTGCGCGTCCGATTTCCAGGACTGCGCAGCTACCTTAGAGAGATATTGCCGAGCCACTTGGAAGTCGTCCTGAATACCCGTCCCCGACTCCACAAACCCCTCAACAATGGCAGACGGTTTTGCCCCCGGACTTGGCGGATTTTGCCGAAAGCCAAAGTTCACCGGGTTATTAGTGGCGGGCAGCGGATCACTCTTGCCCACCGGCCCATTCATGGGAATGGAGGCACAGCCACCCAGCAACAGCCCCAGTGCGACGACGACGACCACGGCTATGGCGCGAAAGTCGCCAACTCGAGCTCGCCTGAAGCTCATGACTCGTCCTCCACATTATTACCAGTATTGTCAGCAGCGTTGTTACCAGCGGGTGTTCTCACGGCCACACTTTTGGTCATGGTATCCACGGGAGGCAGCCCCACGGGCGAGCGCTGAAGTTCCACATCAGGATGCCGTGGCAAGGTGAGCCGGAAACACGCGCCCAGGCCGGGCTTGCCCCACACTTCCAACCACCCGGAGTGAAGTCGAGTGTCCTCACTGGCAATGGAGAGCCCCAGGCCGCTTCCTCCTGTGGTACGCGCCCGAGCCGGATCCGCGCGCCAAAACCTGTCGAACACACGGGCTACCGATGCCTCGTCCATACCGATGCCGTGATCGCGCACGGCCACCGCCACAGCGTCGTCGTCCGCCGAAACAAAGATCTCCACAGGCTTACCTTCCCCGTGCTCCAAAGCGTTCAGCACCAAGTTACGAATGACTCGCTCAATCCGCCGGCTGTCCATGTCTGCCACGGCCATGTCACTGGGGGTACCAGAAATAACGCTCAGGGTGGATCCCAATCTGTCCGCCAGCGGGCTGGCTGACTCAATGACCCGGTGGATCACGGCAAAAATGTCGCGAGGTTCCCTGTCCAACACCGCTGCCCCCGCATCAAACCGTGAAATCTCCAACAGGTCCGCCAGCAGCGCCTGGAACCGTTCCACCTGGTGGTAGAGCAGTTCGGCGGACCGTTTGTTGATGGGGTCAAAATCATTACGCGCATCATAAAGGACCTCCGCCGCCATGCGCACTGTGGTCAACGGCGTCCTCAGCTCGTGCGAAACGTCAGAGACAAAGCGGTGCTGCATTTGCGAAAGTAGCGCCAATTGCGTGATCTGTTCCTGAAGCGAGCTGGCCATTTTATTGAATGACTTGGCCAGACGAGCCATCTCATCCTCACCGCGAACAATCATGCGTTCCTGCAGTTCCCCCGCCGCCAGCTTTTCCGAAACGGCGGCCGCATGGCTCACGGGCTGCACAACGTTACGAGTTACATACCAGGCGATCCCGCCGATGAGCAGCAGGAGCACACCGCCCCCGAGCCACAGCACGCCTTGAATGTAGTTGAGGGTGTCCTGGGCGGTGTTCAGATCATAGATCAGGTACAACTCGTAGCTGGTGCCCAAAAGGCTGACCCGTGAGCCCATGGCAAGGCCAGGGTGTGTGTCCTTACTACCCACAGCCAGTGGCATTGATTGCCAGTATTGACCAGAATTTTGCTGAACCGCGTTGCGGAGTTTGTCCGGGATTGCCGTCTGCGTGATTCCGCCTGAATCCACCGCTGCTACATACAACGGGTTGGTCTGGCCCGGAATTTGCACCATGAGATATCGCTGCGACGTATCCGACCCGTTGTTTTCCAACAATTTCAGGGTGTCCCGCACATAGGTGGATAGGGACGGCAGGTCACTGAGCTGGGCGTTGTCAAAACTTTCTTGAACCTGTGTGATGCCCCGAGAGGACTCCTGTTTAGCCTGTGAAAGCCGCTCCTGGAATAGCCCGTTGGCTATCTGAG
>JABBNV010000086.1:0-8000 GCA_019352125.1 Acidobacteriota bacterium
GGTTCTGGCTCGATCTGGATCATAGGGAAGGCCGGGAACTGCCGAATTGAAGGCACTGAGCTTGGCCGGGATAAATTGCGCCGTTTGGCCGGTGCCTTCGATGAAGAACTTCCGGATTAACGCATCCTTGTTCAACGCCATGGCTACGGCCTGGCGCACTTTCAGATCCGCCATGACGGGAACCGACTGATTGATACCCACGTACATGACGGAGAAGGGATCCCGTTGCAGAATTTGCATCCCGTTCTTCACCAGTGGGTCAAAATTGCCCGCAGTCACCAGGTCATAGCCGTCAATCTTGCCGCTCATCAAGGCGGCCTGACGAACGTCCGCATTGCCGTAGGGGATGAAGTTGATGATCTTGATATCGCCCTTATCGCCCCAATAGTTTGGGTTGGCAGTCAGCGTGACTTTTCCGTCAACGGCGCTACTGAATTCGTAGGGTCCGGTACCCACCGGGTGCTCAGCGTAGGCCGAGACACTATTGCCGGACATCTTCTTGTCCAGCACATCCGCGTTTTGTGCCTTGAGCGCTGTGGGGGAAGAGATGGCAAATCCTGGCTGAGTCATTGCCTGAAGGAAGTCGGTAATACGCGTATTCAGCGTGATGGTGACTTTGTTGGTCCCCTGGGTGGTACAGCTCTTGTAACTTGAGTTTGCTGCGTCATCGGAAAACGTCCGGAAAAGCTGTTTGAACGCTACGGCGGAGGGATCCGGCCTGGCAGACGCGGGCAGATGGAACCAGCGCTCGAAATTAGTGCACACCGCAGCGGCGTTAAAATCGGTTCCGTCCTGGAACTTGACCTTGTCGCGCAACGTGAAGACATACGCGAGGCCATCCTGCTCCTGGGTCCAGCTGGTGGCCAAGGACGGTGCTGGCGCGCCAGTGTTGGGATCCACGGTCACCAATCCCTCAAGGATCTGGCGAGTGACTCGATACGACTCTGAGTCGGACACGAGAGCCGGGTCCAATCCACGGGGAGGGCTGCCAGTTCCAAAATTGAAAACTGCAGAGGCCGGATCAGCGCTGGACGATGACGGCGTGGGGCTGGGTTGGGCTGTGCACGCTGCGAGGGCCATGACCATGAGTGAGGCAACTAACCGAGCGACGAAGCTCTTAGGCCCTCGTTGAAGCACGGTGGACACCCATCTCTTGATTCACTGCAAACTACCAAAGTCAGCGTGGGTTGAACCATCGCCGTACATGTGCGCGAGGCGGGACTTGAACCCGCACACCCGAAGGTACAGGAACCTAAATCCTGCGTGTCTGCCAATTTCACCACTCGCGCGCGGCCTGCCTTGTGAGAAGGCCAGCCATCATCATACCTGTGCGGACCTGTGAAAAAAGTTAGGCCAGGCCAAGGTCCTTGCGCAGCTTGGCCACGTGTCCCTTGGCTCGCACGTTATATTGCGCTAGTTCAATCCTCCCCGTGGCATCGATGACAAAGGTGGAGCGAATCAGCCCTTGGTAAGTTCTGCCGTAATTTTTCTTTTCACCCCATGCCCCGTAGGCGTCTGCTACTTCGTGGTCTGCATCGGCCAGTAATGAAAAATTCAGTTGCTCGTGTGCGCTGAATTCCGCCAACTTTGCCACCGGGTCCGGGGAGATGCCCAGAACCTGGAAGTCAGCGGCACCGAAAACGGCCATGCTGTCGCGAAAATCGCATGCCTGGGCTGTACAGGCTGGCGTGCTGGCTGCGGGATAGAAATACGCGATCACCCGCCGACCCTTGAATTCATGAAGACTCACGGGCTTTCCCTCTGCGTCGTTCAAGGTAAAGGCCGGCGCAAGATCTGAAGGTGCCAGGTGAACCATGAAATTCCTGTCCTTAGGGGGATGGGTGATGACTATCAGCCTATCTGGCCCTGGCGCTTCTTGGTCTCCGGTGACCATCGCTCCGGAGCCAGAAGCGGCGATATAATCTGAAGATGCCTGAACTCGAAGAGTGGCCAACGCCTCGTTTACTCTCCACCGCCGCACGGTTGGTGGAACATTCCTGGAACGAGAAATTGGCAGCCCTTCGGATCACGCATGCAGGCATGATTGCGCTGGATGTTCTTGATGTGGAAGGCCCGTTGACGCAGGCAGCCTTGGCCGCAAAGATCCGTGTTCAGGCGCAAACCATGGGGAAAACTCTCTCCCGTCTCGAACAGTATGGGCACATTCGGCGTGAGCAAAACGTGCGGGATCGGCGGAGCCATGTTGTGACGCTGACGGAAGAAGGTCGAGACCTGCTGGAGCATGCGCATGAAATGGAGCGAGAACTGTTCGATTCCAGTGACGTTTCCACAGATCAGTTGCGTAACAATTTGAAAAACGTCATCCGGTCTCTCAGCTCAGCCAAGCTGTTGGCAGCCGGCGGTCCGTTGGGCCTTGTAGTGCAGTCCCCTGTGCTTGGCGAAAGTGATTCAGCCTAACTCGCCTCTGGGGACGGACCTTTAAAGTCCTGCTTAAGACCACTGTTGAGATGGTTTTTTGGCTCGAATTGATTTGCAGCCATTGCACTGTTGAGTGCCAATAACCCTGAATGTGCGTCGGGGATAGTCAGCACATGTGAGGAAACAGCAAGAGGGCCCCCACCGAATCAGTGAAGGCCCTCCCGTGATGAGTGCACCCCTCGGGACTTGAACCCGAAACCCATTGATTAAGAGTCAATTGCTCTGCCAATTGAGCTAGAGGTGCATCTTTTTCGCTGCAACATCCGACCCGGTCAAAACCGTCCGTGCATCTCGCAACGACATGTAACTCTACATGGTTTTGGGACAAGTGAGAAATCCAAAGGTGGCACTATGGCGGACGCCATATTTTTCTTGAGGATGTGTGCACTGTTGATGGCTCGTGAACTCGTAAAGTCGCTCGCGTGGACGCGTAATGCGGCGGAGTCAGTTGGCTCCAACGTATGGACCGGTCATAAGATCGGGAGTATGAGCGTGGACACATCTTCAACGGCCAATAGCACTTCAACGTCCGAGTCTGAGGGAAGCGCCGCTACGGCCACCCCGGACATTAAGCCCCGTAGTCGCATAGTGACGGATGGCATTGCTGCCGCACCCGCCCGCGGCATGTTCCGTGCCTTAGGTATGGGCGACGACGATTTCGCCAAGCCGCAGATTGGTGTGGCTAGTTCTTGGAACGAAATTACGCCGTGCAATCTGTCTCTTAACAGGCTGGCTCAGGGCGCCAAAGAAGGTGTTCATGCTGGCGGCGGGTACCCGATGCAATTCGGCACCATCTCTGTTTCCGATGGAATTTCCATGGGTCACGAGGGCATGCACTTTTCCCTGGTGTCCCGTGAGGTAATTGCCGACTCTGTTGAGACAGTGATGGAGGCAGAGCGGATTGACGGTTCTGTGCTGTTGGCAGGGTGTGACAAGTCCCTCCCGGGCATGCTGATGGCAGCTGCTCGGCTCAACCTAGCCTCCGTGTTCCTGTACGCCGGCACCATCATGCCGGGCTTCGCCAAGATGGAAGATGGCACCGAAAAAGAAGTCACCCTGATCGATGCTTTCGAAGCGGTGGGTGCCTGTGCCGCTGGCAAGATGAGCATGAAGGATCTGGACAGTATTGAGCGCGCTATCTGCCCCGGTGAGGGTGCGTGTGGCGGTATGTATACAGCAAATACGATGGCCTGCATCGGTGAAGCACTCGGCATGTCCCTGCCGGGCTCCGCTGCCCCGCCAAGCGCTGACCGCCGACGTGACATGTTTGCCCGCCAGTCAGGCGAGGCCGTAGTGAATCTCTTGCGTTTGGGGATCACCTCACGAGACATCATGACCAAGAAGGCCTTCGAAAACGCGATCGCAGTGACCATGGCGTTCGGTGGATCCACCAACGCTGTCCTGCACCTTCTGGCGATTGCTCGCGAGGCCGAGGTTGACCTGACCCTGGATGACTTCACCCGCATTGGGGATAAGATCCCGCACCTCGGTGACCTCAAGCCGTTTGGCCGCTACGTCATGTTTGATGTGGACAAGGTGGGCGGTGTTCCCGTGATCATGAAGGCGCTGCTGGATGCAGGTCTGCTACACGGTGACGCATTGACGGTGACCGGCAAGACCGTGGCAGAAAACCTGGCTGCCATCAACCCGCCGGATCTGGATGGCAAGATCCTCCGCGCACTGGACAACCCGCTGCACAAGACCGGCGGCATCACCATCCTGCACGGCTCACTGGCTCCCGAGGGTGCCGTAGTGAAGAGTGCAGGCTTTGATGCTGACGTCTTTGAAGGCCCGGCTCGCGTCTTTGAGCGGGAGCAGGGCGCCTTGGCCGCACTGAAGGCCGGCGAGATTAAGGCGGGCGACGTCGTCGTTATCCGTTACGAGGGCCCGAAGGGTGGGCCAGGGATGCGTGAAATGTTGGCTATCACCGGTGCGATTAAGGGTGCCGGACTGGGCAAGGACGTGTTGCTGTTGACCGATGGCCGATTCTCGGGTGGGACCACGGGTCTGTGTATCGGGCACGTGGCACCGGAAGCTGTGGACGCTGGTCCCATTGCCTTCGTGAAGGATGGGGATAAGATCCGCGTAGACATTGCCGCGAAGACCTTCGACCTGTTGGTGGACGGGTCTGAACTTGAGGCGCGCAAGGTTGGCTGGGAGCCGTTGCCTGCCACGTATACCAAGGGCGTGCTGGCTAAGTACGCGAAGTTGGTCCACAGTGCCAGCATGGGCGCTTACACCGGCTAGCAGTGGGACGCGCGGTCCAATCCTTGGACTGCGCGTCCACATTGTGAGACTAGGGTTGCTTCGGTTGACACGTGACTAAAGGTAGGAGAAAACTACAGATATGCAGCTCGTATCCGTAGTCTCTCTTACACAGCGCGGGAGACGCTAGCCCACCAAGCTATCGTTTCTACGCGGGTAGATCACTGACTACCGCACGCGCTAACCCCTCATGGAGCCTCACCGGCTGAGGGGTTTTTTTATTCCCACCACCACCGGCGACTAAAACCAGCGTTTACTTTGGAGCGAAGGCTCCGCAAAGATTCATGAAGTTCCACACAGGAAGAGTCCGATGAGTAAAGGATCACCCATCAGCCCAGCGCAGATGGCCAACAAGTCGCCCGGAATCGCTGCCGGTTCCACCTCCACTACCGTTTCAACCATGCTTGGCGCATCTCCTTCCGCGGTTCAGGGCCCCAACAACGTTGTTAAACCGACCGTTATGTCTGGCTCGCAAGCCATTGTTCGTTCCCTCGAAGAACTGGGCGTCAAGGACATTTTCGGGCTGCCCGGCGGTGCAATTCTGCCCACGTATGACCCTCTGATGGCCTCGCACATGAACCATGTTCTGGTGCGGCACGAACAGGGCGCTGGCCATGCGGCTCAGGGCTATGCCATGGTCACCGGCCAAGTAGGCGTCTGCATCGCAACGTCTGGTCCCGGTGCAACGAATCTGGTCACGGCAATCATGGACGCGCATATGGACTCGGTTCCCATCGTGGCCATTACGGGTCAGGTTTCCAGCTCCGTGATTGGCACGGATGCTTTCC
This sequence comes from Acidobacteriota bacterium, assembly GCA_019352125.1. GTDB lineage: Bacteria > Actinomycetota > Actinomycetes > Actinomycetales > Micrococcaceae > JABBNV01. The sequence continues at coordinate 5,493 of JABBNV010000086.1, forward strand.
AGGAAGCTGACATTGTGGGCATCACCATGCCGATCACCAAGCATTCGTACTTGGTGACGGATCCCAATGACATTCCTCGGGTACTTGCAGAGGCCTTCCACATTGCAGGTACGGGGCGTCCCGGCCCAGTGCTGGTGGATGTTGCCAAGGATGCCCAGGTGGGCTCCATGACGTTCTCCTGGCCGCCAGTGGTGGATATCCCTGGCTACCACCCCGTTTACCGTGGTCATTCAAAGCAGCTGCGCGAGGCCGCGCGGTTGATTGCCCAGGCCAAGAAACCGGTGCTTTATGTGGGCGGTGGTGCGATCAAGGCGCACGCAGCCGCTGAACTGATGGAGCTGGCTGAACTCACTGGCGCTCCGGTGGCCACCACCCTGATGGCTCGTGGAGTCTTCCCGGACTCCCATGACCAGCACGTAGGTATGCCCGGTATGCATGGAAGTGTTTCTGCTGTGACCGCGCTGCAGCAGGCAGACCTCCTCATCACGCTGGGAGCTCGGTTTGATGACAGGGTGACGGGCGTGCTGGACACCTTTGCACCGTTTGCCAAGGTGATTCATGCGGACATTGACCCTGCAGAGATTTCAAAGAACCGTGTGGCAGATGTGCCGATTGTGGGTTCTCTGAAGGAGATCATTCCGGAGCTTGCCTCGGCCGTACGCAGTGAATATGAGGAAACCGGCAAACCGGACATCTCCGACTGGTGGGCGTTCCTGAACAACCTGAAGAACACTTACCCGTTGGGGTGGACACAGCCGGATGACGGCCTGACTGCTCCGCAAAAGGTCATCTCCCGGATTGGTGAACTGACCGGCCCGGACGCTGTTTATGTGGCTGGAGTTGGCCAGCACCAGATGTGGGCCGCACAATTTGTGAAGTACGAGCGCCCCCATTCCTGGCTGAACTCCGGCGGTGCAGGCACCATGGGCTACTCGGTACCTGCAGCGATGGGTGCCAAGGTGGGCAACCCGGATCGAGTGGTCTGGGCTATCGACGGCGACGGCTGTTTCCAGATGACCAACCAGGAACTGGCTACCTGTGCAATCAACGGTATTCCGATCAAGGTTGCCATCATCAACAACTCGTCCTTGGGCATGGTGCGCCAGTGGCAGACCTTGTTCTACGAGGGCAGGTATTCCAATACCGATTTAAACACCGGGCACAACACCGTTCGGATTCCAGACTTCGTCAAACTGGCTGAGGCCTATGGCTGTGCTGGTCTGCGCTGTGAACGCGATGAGGATATTGACGCCACGATCAAAGCGGCGTTGGAGATCAACGATCGCCCCGTCGTCGTCGACTTTGTGGTGAGCCCGAACTCGATGGTGTGGCCGATGGTCCCCTCTGGTGTGAGCAATGACCAGATTCAGGTTGCGCGCAATCTGACCCCCGAATGGCAAGAGGAGGACTAGGAATGTCACGTCACACACTGTCTGTGCTGGTGGAAGACAAACCAGGCGTACTGACCCGCGTCGCCAGCCTCTTTGCTCGGCGGGCGTTTAACATCAACTCTTTGGCTGTTGGGCCTACCGAGGTGCCGGGTGTGTCCCGGATGACCGTGGTGGTTGACGCCGAAGGTGACCTGATTGAACAGGTCACCAAGCAACTCAACAAGTTGATCAATGTGATCAAGATTGTGGAGCTGCAGTCCGATAATTCCGTGCAAAGGGACCACATCCTGATCAAGGTGCGTGCGGACGCCGGGACGAGGCTGCAGGTTACCCAAGCCGCAGATCTCTTCCGTGCATCGGTGGTGGACGTGTCCACAGACTCGCTCACCATTGAGGCCACCGGCAATCCTGACAAGCTTTCAGCCCTGTTGAATGTTCTGGAGCCTTTTGGCGTCCGAGAAATTGTTCAGGCTGGCACCTTGGCCATCGGACGGGGATCCCGTTCCATGAGCGAGCGAGCATTGCGAAGCGCGTAACCGGCTTCACCTAATTTCACACAGTTCACGTTATAAAAAAATCAATTTAGGAGTTTTCTCGTGACCCAGTTGTTCTATGACGACGATGCAGACCTGTCCATCATCCAGGGCCGCAAAGTGGCCATCATTGGCTATGGTAGCCAGGGCCACGCCCATGCACTGAGCTTGCGTGATTCGGGTGTAGACGTACGGATTGGACTCAAGGAAGGCTCCAAGTCCCGTGCCAAGGCTGAGGCAGAGGGACTGCGCGTACTTTCCGTCTCCGACGCCGCTGCGGAAGCTGATCTGATCATGATTCTGGCTCCGGACCAGGTTCAGCGCACCGTGTACGCGGAGGAAATTGCCCCGAACCTCAAGGATGGCGACGCTCTGTTCTTCGCCCACGGTTTCAACGTTCGCTACGGCTACATCAAGGCACCCGACAACGTTGACGTTGCGCTGGTTGCGCCTAAGGGCCCGGGCCACATTGTTCGCCGCGAATTTGAAGCTGGCCGTGGCGTACCGGATTTGATCGCTGTTGAGCAGAATGCTTCAGGCAAGGCCAAGGAATTGGCGCTCTCCTATGCCAAGGGCATCGGTGG
>JABBNV010000086.1:8010-8372 GCA_019352125.1 Acidobacteriota bacterium
CGGTGGTACTCGCGCTGGCGTCATCGAGACCACGTTCAAGGAAGAGACTGAGACGGACCTGTTCGGCGAGCAGGCTGTGCTCTGTGGTGGGGCTTCACAGCTGGTGCAGTACGGATTCGAAACGCTCACCGAAGCTGGCTACCAGCCAGAAATCGCGTACTTCGAGGTGCTGCACGAGCTCAAGCTCATCGTGGACCTGATGGTGGAGGGTGGCATTGCCAAGCAGCGCTGGAGCGTTTCTGACACTGCCGAGTATGGAGACTACGTGTCCGGCCCCCGCGTCATTGACGCTCACGTCAAGGACAACATGAAGGCTGTCTTGGCTGACATCCAAAACGGTGCGTTCGCCAAGCGCTTCATCG
>JABBNV010000086.1:8382-10119 GCA_019352125.1 Acidobacteriota bacterium
AGGCGCTCCGGAGTTCGCCGCTCTGCGCAAGAAGGGTGAGGACCACCCGATCGAGGCCACCGGCCGCGAATTGCGCAAGTTGTTCTCTTGGATCAAGTCCGACGACGACTACACCGAGGGTTCCGTAGCCCGCTAGCACCATCGGTGATCGAACCTGTAGAGATCCCGAAACCCTGCGATCGAGCCTGTTGAGATCCCCGCATTAACGGCAATGAGGCCGGGTACCGTACCTCACGGTGCCCGGCCTCTGCCTCGTAAACTTCTTCAAGTAGCCCTACATCCACACCATAAACAACCTAAAGAGGTCACCGGTGACAAGCAGCAAGCCAGTAGTTCTCCTCGCCGAGGAACTTTCCCCCGCTACCGTTCAAGCGTTGGGGCCGGACTTTGAGATCCGGCATGCCGACGGCGCGGATCGGTCCGCGCTGCTCTCTGCCATCGCTGACGTAGATGCCATCCTGGTCCGTTCAGCCACCCAAGTGGATGCTGAGGCCATTGCGGCTGCCAAGAAGCTTAAGGTCATTGCTCGCGCCGGTGTGGGCCTGGACAATGTTGACATCAAGGCTGCAACGCAGGCAGGCGTGATGGTGGTGAACGCTCCCACCTCCAACATTGTTTCCGCAGCGGAACTGACCATTGGCCACATTCTGAGCCTGGCTCGTCACATTCCTGCTGCCAGCTCAGCTTTGAAGAACGGTGAATGGAAGCGCTCCAAGTACACCGGTACCGAGTTGCTGGAAAAGAAGCTTGGCATCATCGGTCTGGGCCGGATTGGCGCGCTCATCGCCGCACGCGCGCAGGGTTTCGACATGGAAATTGTTGCTTACGATCCCTACGTCACCTCCGCCCGTGCTGCTCAATTGGGTGTCACCTTGTTGAGCCTGGACGAGCTGTTGGCGCAGAGTGATTTCATCACCATTCACATGCCCAAGACACCGGAAACGGTGGGCATGATCGGTGCTGAAGCTTTCGCCAAGATGAAGAATTCCGCTTACATCATCAACGTGGCCCGTGGTGGGCTCGTGGATGAAACAGCGCTGTTCACCGCCCTGAGCGAGAAGCAGATTGCCGGTGCTGGCATTGATGTTTTCGTCTCCGAGCCCAGCACCGATCTGCCGTTCTTTGGCTTGGACAACGTGGTGGTAACCCCTCACCTGGGTGCCTCCACCGACGAAGCACAGGAGAAAGCCGGCATCTCCGTTGCCAAGTCTGTGCGTCTTGCCTTGGCCGGCGAATTGGTGCCCGACGCCGTCAACGTTGCCGGCGGCGTCATCGCCTCCGAGGTGCGCCCCGGAATCCCGCTCATGGAGAAACTGGGCCGAATCTTCACCGCGCTGACCCACGATTCCGTCACTCAGATCGACGTCGAGGTGGCCGGGGAGATTGCATCCCTGGATGTCAAGGCGCTGGAACTCGCAGCGCTTAAGGGTGTCTTCAAGGACGTCGTCTCCGAGCAGGTTTCCTACGTGAATGCTCCCGTCTTAGCCGAACAGCGCGGAATTAACACCCGACTGATCACCACGCCGGAGGCCGAGGACTACCGCAATGTCCTGACCATCCGCGGAGCACTCTCCGACGGCGCACAGATCTCCGTGTCCGGTACCCTCACCGGTCCCAAGCAGATTCAGAAGCTCGTGGGCGTCAACGGCTATGACATCGAAATCCCCGTCAGTGACCACTTGGTGGTCATCTCCTACCAGGACCGGCCCGGCGATCGGCGCCACCACCGTCACCATC
>JABBNV010000087.1 GCA_019352125.1 Acidobacteriota bacterium
TGACCTCAATGGCTCCGGCACTGCGCCCGGATGGCTGTCTGCACTCTCGCCCATTGGCTGGGCGCAGAAGATGCGGGCCTTCGGCGAGAACCAGTGGTGGCCGCTGCTAGCGTTGCTCGGGGGTGCAGCCGTCTTGTGCGCTGCCGCCCTATGGATTGAATCCCGTCGGGACCTTGGCTCAGGGCTCCTCGCGGAACGGGCGGGTTCAGCGGTAGCCACTCGATTGATGACCACCCCATTGGGCCTTGCGCTCCGGTTGCAGCGCGGATCTATCTGTGGATGGTTTGCCATCATGATCGCTATGGCCATCTTGTACGGGTCGGTGGCATCCGCTATGGCAAATCTGCTGGGCTCAAACCCCCTGTTCATGGCCGCATTTGGTACCAAGGGTTCTTCTGTACTTGACGGCGTGTTGGGGTTGTTATTGCTGCTCAATGCAATGGTGGCCAGCGCCTTTGCCTTGGAAAGCGTTCTGCAGGTGAGGGCTGAGGAGGCATCGGGACGAGCCGAGTCGCAGCTCGCTGGGTCAATTTCCAGACTTCACTGGGCCGGCGCCAAGTTGTTACTCTCGGTGCTTGCCTCTGGCCTTTTGCTTGCCGTAGGGGGTCTGACTCTGGGCCTAGCCTATGGAGCCGCCAAGAGTGACCTGAGTGAGCTATGGCCCTTACTCGGTGCCGCCATGCTCTATTTGCCGGGCGTGCTGGTCACCGCTGGCGTGGCTGTATTCCTGATCGGCGTAGCGCCCAGAGTGGCAGCCACATTGTCTTGGGCGTACCTGGCATTGTTGATAGTCATCAGCGGATTTGGCGAAATCTTCAACCTTCCCACCGCAGTGATCAGTCACACACCGCTAACGGCCACACCGCGGCTCCCGGCCGAAGCCTTGTCCGTTGGGCCGCTGCTGATTCTGACAAGCATTGCGGTTCTTTTGTGGGGATTTGGTTTACGCAGATTCAGTACTCGAGATATCGCTCAGGGTGCCTAGTTGATTGCACACTGTAAGGTTTACTCGGCATCGTTGACTACGACGACGGGGCACCGGGCATGCGCTACGCAGGCCGCAGATACCGACCCCAATCGCAGCCCTCGAAAACCACCCCGTCCGCGGCGTCCTACGACCAGCAGAATGGCGTCGTCGCTCTCTTCTATCAGAACTTGAGCGGGGTGACCGTAGCGAATGCTCACCCGCAGCCCTTCTGGACGTTCAGGCCCAAAGGCCCGCTCCACGGCCCCTTCTACCAGACGAGTCGCCTCGCCCTTGAGCATGTCCTCTTCGGCGAATCCACCAACGGGTATTTCAGCCGCAAAGTAGATATCTGATCTACTCCAACAGCTGACGATTTCCATGGCGACGTTGAGTGCCGCCGCGAGCCTCGCCGCTTCGGTGAGCGTTCGCGTGGAGTATTCTGAGCCGTCAATGCCTACGACCAGACGCTGAGTTTGTGCTTGAGACGAGTCCATAGTGGATGATCCTAATCAGGTGGGATAGTTGTGCGTGGATGTTTTGTCCGCGGGCGGTGATGAGCAAGCCGCAAGTTTTGGGCCCAACGAAGTGGCGTCCACGGAGTCGGGGGAGTCAATATGGTGGCCCCAGCTGTTAAGGAAGAAAAGGCCGTAGCGCCCAACAGGATGGTCTGGGTTGCCAGCGACAGTGTCATCAGACCGATCCCCAAGCCCACCAGCGAGAGTCCCAACATCGCTTGGCGAAAGGCTATTCGGACGTACCGACTCTGAGTCATCACTGCTGCCAGGTGTGGATCCTCCACCGCGTAAAACTCTTCCATCTCTGCCAAAACCCGCCGATCGCGAGCAGAAAGTTCCATGATCTTTTCCTCTGATATTGCTGCGACGCCTCGACAGCGAGTCTGCGAATGAGCAAGTATCCTGCCAAAGCACCTAGGGTCTTGGTTAAAGGATTGTGCTGATCCGAGGCTGCGGCTATGGTACAAAGTCCCTGTTTCCCTCCTCAGTCTCTTGTGCAGACCAAACGGTGTCCTTTGGCCCTAGTCGGGATTGATCCGTGGCAGCAGCATGGACGGAGATTAGTCACTTCACAGCAGAGGAAACTCCACATGACCAACAATCCAGCCGAGATGCGCATAGTGGTTGGCGTCGATGGGTCCGCCGGATCAATAGCAGCACTCTGGGCCGCAGCGCGGATTGCGCAGGTCACTGGCGCAAGAATAACTGCTGTGCACGCTTGGGAGGTGCCGGCGGCATTGGCCCTGAGCAACGCTTTGGGGACGGTGGATTTTTCCGCTGGTCCTCGAGAGGTCCTGAGTGATGCTGTGGCCAAAGTCTTCGGGTCAGTCCCACCGCAGAGCGTCACCACGAAACTGATCCAGGGAAATCCCCGTGATGTGCTCTTGGCAGACAGTGCCAGCGCGGACTTGTTAGTGGTTGGCCGCCGGGGTGCCGGTGGATTTATGGGGCTCATGCTGGGGTCAGTGAGTCAGGCATGCGTGAATCATTCACAATGCCCAGTGCTAGTTGTCGGTGCAGACCAAGCGTCCAAGTCGCGGGAGTAGGTTTACGCCTGCTTTGGTTGATCCGGCAGGGACTTGCCGGGTGTTCCCTTCAAGGCGCGGAGCGCGTTGAGGATCGTCGCAAGGTCCACGAGCTCTTGAATCAAGGCCCCGGCTACGGCGGGGATGAGGCCAAAGCCAGCCACCACCATCAGCCCCACGCTGAGACCTATCCCGATCCAAATACTTTGTACGGCAATGGTGACAGTTTCTTGTCCGATCCGGACAGCCGTGGCAGATTTGCCCAGGTCATCGACCATCACCACAACGTCTGCGGATTCGCTGGCTGCGGTTGACCCCTTGGCGCCCATGGCCACACCCACCTCGGCAGCAGCCAGCACTGGGGCGTCATTGACACCGTCGCCCACCATCATGATGGGCCGCTCCGCCAGAGCCTTGACGATGTTCACCTTGTCATCGGGGCGGCAGCCCGCGCGCACGTCAGTCAGCCCCGCCAGCTGAGCGATATGGTCCGCCGTGGCCTGCGCGTCACCCGTTAGCATCATTGATTTCCGGACGCCCAGCTGGCGAAGTTCGTCCAACGTAGCCACGGCATTTGTGCGCAGTGGATCGCGGAAGATCAGGGTCCCGGCAAATTTTCCGTCCACTCCAACGTAAATAGCCAACTGTCCGCTGCTCAGTGCCGTGTCTTCGATGGGCCCGCAGACCTGGGCAACAAACGTGCGCTTTCCGAGCACCACGGCCCTGTCATCAACGGTTGCAGCGACACCGTCGGTGGCGTGCTCCGATGCGTTTCTGGGCTGCAACAATGTCAGGTTCTTGGACAACGCTGACTCCACCACGGAGGCAGCCAATACATGGGAGGAATACTGTTCCGCGGAGGCCGCTAGCGCCAACAGCCTGTCCTCCGTCTCAATAGCCTGAGTCGCGGCAAGCCGTACGGCCTCCAGAGTGGGGCGCCCGCGCGTTAACGTGCCCGTCTTGTCGAACACAACGGTCTTTACTCGGGCAAGTGTCTCCAGGGTACCGCCGTTTTTGACGATGATGCCGTTCTTGGCTGCCCTGCTCATGCCTCCAAGGAACGCGACCGGAGCTGCAATGAGAAGTGGGCAAGGTGTAGCAACCACCAATACTTCAGCGAACCTGACGGGGATCCCGCTGACTAGCCACGCAATGATTCCCAGCGCAATGGCGACGGCGGTAAAGGGGATTGCGTAGCGGTCCGCCAGCCGTACTACGGGTGCCTTACTTTCTGCTGCTTCTTGGACCAGTGCCACGATGCGGCTGTACTGGGAATCCTCTGCAGCTGCAGTCGCTTCCATTCGAACAGCCGATTCACCGTTCACCGATCCACTCAACAACGCGTCCTGTGCCGCATGCTCTGCAGGAAGGCTCTCACCAGTGATGGCAGACTCATCGAACACCCCGGACTCGCTCAAGAGCCGGCCGTCCACGGGGACTACTTCGCTTGGCCGCACCACCAGGATGTCCCCGGGGTGCACGTCAGCAACTCCAATGTCTTCGAGCGCTCCCTGAGCATTCTCGCGGTGAGCCCGCTGTGGTGCGCGCTTCAGCAAGTCGCTGAGCTCAGCCAGAGCACGCCCGGTAGCGTAGTCCTCTAGCGCTGAGCCGCTGGCCAGCATCAGCACAACAATGAGCGCGGCGATGTATTCGCCCACCACAATGGTGCTGATGATGGCCGTGATGGCCAAAATATCAACGCCCCAGCGTCCATGGAAGATATCCCGCACCATCCCGACACCTCGGATAATGGCTGCGAAGCTGGCAAACACGCTGCCTACCCACTGCGCGGCTACCCCTTGACCCAGCAAGAGCAGAACCAGCACCACCAGGCCAACGGCCAGAGTGGTCAGGATCATGGGGTACCGACGAAGTATTCCTGAGAATCCCATGGCCGGTGCCGCTGGTTGTGTGTTTTCGATGGGAATCTTTGTCCTCTAGGTTGTGCGCCTGTCACAAAAGGGGCGTCCACCATAAACCTAGTGGACGCCCCGATATGTAAAACAGTGACTTTAGTCCTGATGCTTTGAACGCGAGGCCCTAGCCCTCTGGGCTAGTCGTCGTCTTTGCCGCCTCTGCCGTGGGTGATGGTGTCAACAGCCCCCGTTTGGGTGTTGAGGAACACCTTGTCATTGCGCACATGGTGGAAGTTGAACATGTTGTCCAATGAGCCAGCCGTTGCATCAGCCGAACCGTCACCGATTTGGCCAATCTTCCAGTTGTTCTCGATGAAACGCAGGATAGAGGATTGGTCGGTTTCAGTGTGGTCAACGAAGTTTTTCTTCGCATAGGGGGATATAACCAGCAGCGGCTGACGCGGGCCGGGACCACAGCGATCCGTGTAGCCACCAGCCATAGCAACGCCATTCGCTGCGGCGTTCTGGCACCAGGCGGCGTCGTCGGCAGAGTTGGAGGAGTTCTTGACCGCGGCAGCTACGTGGTCATACCAGCCGTCTGAATCGTCATAAGCAATAACAACAGCAGTATTCTTCCAGTTTTTGGACTTCTGGATCCTGTTCACAGTGTCAGTGATGAACTTCTGCTCATCCAGCGGATCCGAGTAGGCCGCGTGACCGTCCTGATACATGTCAGCCTTCAGGAAGGAAACAGCGGGCATGTTGTCCGTGTTGATCACCTGATCGAACTTGCTGAGGTCATACTGGTGGTTCGCCTGGCCGTTGTGGCCAATTTCGGCATTGTTGGCTGGTGCCACATGGTGCGGGTTGGAGGTGGAGGCGTAGTACTGGAAAGGATTGTGGTGGGGTGAGTAATCAACCACGCTGGCACTCGCCGCATTCGTGTGGGCGGAAAGACATGATGCTGGTGTGGTGGCCGTGGCCGCCGTCGTTGGCGTGAATCCGCCCTGGAACCAACCCCATGAGACGTCCTTGGCGTTGAGCAAATCCCCAACATTCTTGCCATTCATACCAGCCAGGGTGTAGTTCTTCGCGTGGCTATTGTTGGAGCAATCGTCGTACACCGGGTCAGGGTCTCCATTGACCGTCCCTACGCCGTTGGCATCTGGCTGACGCACCGTGTAGCTTCCTGCTGCGGGCGTCACCGCGCTCGTGCCATCAGCGTTGTACTCGGTGACGCCGTGCGTTTGCCCGGAGACCAGGTTGAGTGCGCCAGGGGTGGACGGACCAAACGTGGTACTGAAGTGGTTGTCACTCATGGCGTAGTTCTGGGCGTAGTTCCACAAACCAGTGACTGTGTTGCCGTCGAAGTAGTCCATGGTGAGTCCGGTGCGTCCGTATTGATTTGCTCCACAGGCATCCCGGGACGTGTATTCAACGAATTTGTCCATGGCTCCGGCGTTATAAGCCTTCTGCTCCGCCGTGTAGCTGTGGTCCTGATCGCACGTTACGGCCTGAGCTGGCGTTAGCCTTGCGGGCTGAACGGAGTTGGGGTTGTTGGGTGCCACGAGTCCAGCGTTGGCCAGTGTGTTGATGTTCTTGGGTGTATTGGGCTTCGGTGTGAATGCGGTAGCCGCAGAACCGTTGCCTTGTTGCGTCTCACCGGGTACGTTCGCAGCATTTGGATATGTTGCGAAGTAGTGGTCAAACGATACATTCTCTTGGAAAATGACGACCACGTGCTGGATGGGGGTGGTGGTCCTGGTCTCGTGCTCTCCCGCCGTGCTGGGAGCCGCACCGAGGCCAAGGAATCCAGCGGTCAATACAGACGTGCTGAGGACAGCGGCGCTGGTAGCCGCCGCAATCCGCCTGGGATTGCGTATTTTCTGTGGATGAGGCATGGCAATATCCAATCATTGCTGTTAGGTGCCAGCCATTCGGCCAGCCTGAAGATGCACAGGGCTCGTCACACAGATTGAGTCCCCATGCATCGTTACACTAAGCCGCCAGGGTTAATGGCATGTGAACCGCAGGAGACCATCTGGGCGTGGCGTGCCGGTCAGCTGTGCCAGACGGACACGGCCCCAGCGTGGCCAATCAGGATTACCTGAAATGTAGCGCCAAGCGAGGCAACGAGCAGGAGCGCCGGGCCACCGATGGCCATGGCCTTGACCAACCCAGGGCGGCTTGCCACCACATCGTGGCGCGGAAGAACATAGTGATGCCATGCCCACCACACAGCCAGCAATACAAAGAGGGCCACCACCCAGGGGAGCAGGCCCTTGGCCAGGTGAACGTGGTCTTCAAGGGCGGCAGAGCCCCGAACCTTCTCCTCCAACCATTCACCGGAAGAGCTGGATAGGGGAGTTGAGACCATGGCAACGAAAGCGATGATCGGGGCACCTACCCCCAGCCATTTTCGAGCCCGCGGCCATAGGGCAACAACAATAGCTGCCATAGTTGCAGCCGGTACCGCGATAGTTGTCAGGTGAACCAGGAGTGGATGGAGCGGCAGTCCGCCAATTTCCCAATTCATAAACAATCCTCTGCTCGGTGTCGCTTTCGGGTTGCTGCGGGTTGAGCTTGGTATTACGGGGTGATACCGGAAGCTCCCAGGAGGTGCCCCACTACGTAGGTAAACACCAAAGCCAGTGCGCCGCCGACGACGACGCGAATTCCCGCACGTGTTCGGGAGCTTCCACCGATATGAGCCGCAACCCCTCCGGTCAATCCCAACGCCACCAGCGTCGCCACAAACGTTACAGGAATACGTGCCTCAACTGGTGGCAACACGATGGCAAGGAATGGAAGCAAGGCGCCCAGGAAGAAGGCAGCAAAAGAGGCCAATGCTGCATGCCAAGGGCTTGCCACATCTTCAGCGTCTATGTTGAGCTCCATGGACAGATGCGCACGAAGGGCATCCTTCTCGGTGAGCTCCACCGCAACCTTCCGTGCGGTCTCCGGACTCAATCCATTCATCTCGTAGAGGCCAGCGAGCTCGTTGAGTTCGCCTTCCGGATCCTCCTCAAGCTCCTGCCGTTCCTTGGCAATTAGGGCATGTTCGCTATCGCGTTGGCTGCTGACAGAAACATATTCGCCCAGGGCCATGGACACGGCTCCACCGATCACTGCTGCGCTACCGGCTGTGACGATGGGTCCTATATTAGGGGTCACAGCGGCAACACCTACCAACACTGCAGCAACGGAGACAATGCCGTCATTGGCTCCGAGTACTCCAGCGCGGAGCCAGTTGAGCCGCTGTGATGTCCCGGCCACGGCGTGCGGCTCGGGGCTCACATGGGTTGTTGAAAATTCGCTCATGGAAATAATGAAACCTGAAAGTCTCCTGTGACGCCATAAAGGCGTGGCTACCCTAAGTGCTACCGCTCACAAGAGGGACGGAGCCCTCGGGTTCTAGCTAGGCGGGAACGATCATAACTGGGCACTGTGCGTGAATGGAGCACGCCGCACTTACTGAGCCCATGAGCAGGCCGTTGAAGCCGCCTGTCCCACGCCTACCCACAATCAATAGTCCGGCGTGCCGGCTGGCGGAAATCAGGGCGGACCGGGGGTGCCCGTGGAGCAGCTGTGGGCTCACATATGTTGGAACTGACGTACCAAAAACCGTCTGCATGGACTCATCCAGTATCGACTGTGCCGCCCCTTCAAAATCGAACGCGCCCAGCGCGTAGGGCACCACGTACGGATTAGGGTGGGACCAACAAGTCACCGCTTTGATGTGAGCACCCACACTATGGGCTAGCAAAGCGGCTTCACGCAGAGCACCAAGGGAAGCGGGGGAGCCATCGATCCCCACGAGTATGGTCAGCGGCTGACCCGAGGGGCTCATAAGGCTACTCCTTACGTAACTACTGAAATGTGGGCTGGTGTTTACCAGCGTGACACGCCGCTTCTCGCAGTGTTAGGGACCTTGGACCCTGTCCGCCAGGGCTCCTTGACGAGGACTCTAGGAGAATATCTGGGGAGTTGCCGCCGCAGCCCCGGCAGACCTAGTCTGCGTTCAACGGGGTAAATGGCGGAGACCATAGGAAGGAAGCAGGGATATGGCTGATACAGCCAACACAAAGCCATCGCAAGGTGCGCCACACATTGTGGTGGGGGTAGACGGTTCCCCCGAGTCCGTTCTGGCGCTGCGATGGGCCCACCAGCTCGCCACCACGTTTGATGCTCAGATTAGGGCAGTCAACGCGTGGCACTATGAACATGCCTTTGGCCCATATTCACCGTCAGAGTGGGATCCGGATGCAGACGCTCACCAAATCCTTCGCCGCGCGTTGGCTGATGCTTTCGGGGACCAGGTTCCTAGTAACATCACCATCGAGACCGTTCGTGGCAGGCCGGCGTCAGTGCTGCTACGGGCAGCAGAGCACGCAAAGCTGCTCTTGGTGGGATCCCGCGGACATGGCGGATTTGCGGGAATGCTCTTGGGATCAGTCAGTTCAGCATGTGCTGAACATGCTCAGTGCCCTGTACTGGTAGTGCACAGTAAAACAGACGAATCAGTGGGCGCTCCGCTATAGATAAAAAGTGTAGGTCAAACCTGAAGACCCAATTCTTAGGTGCAGCAGGTTGGCCCAGTGCCGAATTATTCGAAGGACGCGCGGCGGGCATCTGTCAGGGGAGTCGTCCAGACATCCGGCTTGGTGACGCGAAATTGCCGCCCGCTCAGCTTTGAGGTGCCAATTCGCATGAGGTGATCTTTGGCTCCGCTTTGCCAGGCTTCCAGAGGCAATTTCGCGGCCTTGTCCAGCTCAGGGGCTCTAGTCAGCTGCACTGCGGACCCTCGCAGTACCACGCTCCACGCCTGCTCTGTTGCGGGCTCATAGCCATCAATTTCGAAGGCTACTGGGGTGTTATCGAGCGCGCCGTGCAACTTGGTGCCCTCGGCGGTGCGAAAAATGACGCTCTCGCCGTCTGCCGCGTAGTTCACTGGAAAGATCTCAGGATGATCTTCTACCACTACGGCAAGCCTCCCCAAAACGTGGGTGCGAAGAAGTTTCCAGCATTCGGATTCGGACAGGTGCTGGATACTTGCCGGTTCACTTTTTGCCATACACGTCACTCTACGGCTGAACTCGATTTTGGGTTAGGGGCAAAGGTCCCGCCTTTGGGTCAACGGCCGCTAAATGGCCGCGGTCGTCCCGTCCAGGCCAGGTATGCTCCCAGAGCACTCAACGCCCCTACGCCGCCAGCAGCCAGGGGAGTGGACCACTTTCTCAGCCTGTCGCTGTCTGCAGTGGCCATCCCGCCGAGGCCACGGATGAAGGCTGAGATGACCATCCCGGCCACTAGTCGGTTCCCGATGCGCTCCGCACGGGTCACCAGCGGTTCCAGCTCGGCCGCACGCAGGTGCACCTGAAACCCATCGTCAAGATGTTGACGCAAAGTATCCAAAGTCTCCGGCAACGTCATGCCTGCGTCTACAACGCTGAGGCCCAACTGAGAGAGCATTTTTGCCAACTCACGCGGAGTAAATCGCTCCATGGAGAGCCGGGCGGCAAATGGCTTGAGCACTTCTGCCAGACTGAACTCCGGGTCAAGGCGTGCGCCCATTCCCTCCGTCATGAGCAGCATCTTCAGAATCATGGCCATTTCTCGCGGTAGCAATAGGTGGTGACGCCGCACCATGGAAAGCAGCTGAGAAATTAAGGGGGTTATCTGTAGCTGGCCCAGAGCCTTGCCGTGGTAGAGGCTCATGAATACTGCCA
>JABBNV010000088.1:0-813 GCA_019352125.1 Acidobacteriota bacterium
AAGAGCGAGGGGATGCACCCTAGAATCCCGCCGCAGTGTGCAATAAAGGCCCATTGGCGGTCTTCGGAAGCGCTCAGTGGCAAGGCATTTGCGGCAACGGCTTGATAGTGCACGGGCTCACGCCGGGCAGCGGGCGTGTGCTCTGCTCCCTGATCATGTACCTGATCCACCACAGCTAATCCTTAATGCTCATGAATGCTCGAAAACGTTCGCAAGGCAACTCGGTCCAGCAGAACCACTCGCCTGTACAAGTCTAGGATACGGGAACTGTCAGAAAGTCGATGACTTCTTCGACACGGCCCAATAGCGACGCCTCAAGATCTGCATAGGTATTAACGTGACGCAGCAACCGGCGCCAACCCATAGCCAAGTCCGCAGGCGTGGAATGCGGCCAGCCAAAGGATTGCAACACGCCCACCTTCCATTCGATGTTGCGGGGAACCTGCGGCCATTCCTTGATACCAATTGCCTGTGGCCGGATCGCCTGCCAAACATCCACGTAAGGATGCCCAACAATCAGCACGTTTCCGGACGCACCCGGAGCGTTCATGGCCTCCTCCGCGATTCTTGATTCTTTGGAGTGCGGTACTAAATGGTCTACCAAGATGCCTAACCGACGTCCGGGACCGGGACGGAATTCCCTCACTGCTCCGAGCAGATCGTCAATCCCGTGCAGTGGCTCCACCACGATGCCCTCTACCCGCAGGTCATCACCCCAGACACGCTCGACCAACGCGGCGTCGTGGATGCCCTCCACCCAGATGCGGGCGGCCCGCGCCGTGCGCGCCCGCAGTGCGCCGACCGATCGGGATC
>JABBNV010000088.1:823-6303 GCA_019352125.1 Acidobacteriota bacterium
GGTCATCACCCCAGACCTTCTCCACCAGTTCGGCATCATGCTTGCCTTCCACCCAAATCCGTGAGGCCCTGGCAACCTGGGCTCTCACATTGGAAACCTTCACCGAGCCCGAGGCAGTTCGCGCAGGGCGGGCAGCTGCAACCGTTGGCGCCACTACCTCAACGGGAGCGCCATCGAGCAGAAATCCAAATCCCAATTGGAAGGATTTAGTCTTGCCGCGCCGATCCTCCAGGGCCATGATGTGCATGCCACCGGACTTCTCCACCCGGACCACTGCGCCAACCCAGCCAGAGGTGACATCCTCCAGCACCAGGCCGTGATCCGCGGGAATTTTTGGCAGCGCTTTCTTCGCGGGCGCGGAAAGATCCTGCGGACCCCAGTTCTCATAACTCACTAAACAAACGTACTAGACTTAGCACTTGGGTACTGGGAGTGCTAACTTTCCGGTACGTGTCACGCAGATGGAGGGGAGGTAGTCCGGTGAGTGAACCGCGTCGTCTGGAAGTATTGCGAGCCATCGTGGAGGACTACGTCCAATTTCGCGAGCCAGTGGGTTCAAAAGCCTTGGTTGACCGGCACAATTTGGGCGTCTCCTCTGCAACCATTCGCAATGACATGGCCGCGTTGGAGGAGGAAGGGCTGATCACCGCACCGCATACTAGTTCCGGCAGAATCCCGACGGACAAGGGTTATCGACTGTTCGTTGATCAGCTCTCAGCCGTCAAGCCACTCTCTGCTGCTGAGCGGCGTGCCATTGGGGCTTTGTTGGATGGATCGAGTGATCTGGACAACGTACTGGAGCGCACAGTACGGACTCTGGCCCAGCTAACAAATCAGGTAGCCGTGGTGCAGTATCCGCGTCTGGCCAGCGCCACTGTACGCCACGTTGAATTGGTTCTGCTGGCGCCAGCTCAGGTGCTGCTGGTGCTCATTTTGGCCACAGGAAAAGTGGAACAAAGTGTGGTGCCACTCGAGGCCCCCCTCCGTGACGAACAGCTTGCGGTGCTGCGCTCCGCTTTTCTCTCGGCCACCGTGGGCAATGCCTTGAGTGCGCTGCGCCAGAACGTGGCCGTTGTTCCAGAGTCATTGTCTCCGGACTTGCGGGGTCATGCACGGATACTTGCTCAGGCACTCGCGCAATTGGGCCAAGCCACACGTGAAGACCGGATCCTGATGGCTGGCACCGCCAACCTGGCGCGGTCCAACACTGACTTTCCGCTGAGCATCGGGCCCGTCCTTGACGCCCTAGAGGAACAAGTAGTGATGTTGCGGCTACTTTCCGAAATGGCACAGGATGCGCGCGGCGTTTCGGTCAGCATAGGCAGAGAGAACGCCTACGACTCCTTAAACGAGGCCTCGGTGGTGGCCACAGCCTATGGCCCTGATGCCACAGCCAAGCTGGGTGTGGTTGGACCTATCCGGATGGATTACCCCAACACCATGGCGGCCGTCCGCGCTGTGGCCCGATACCTTTCACGTATTCTTGCGGGCTAAATGCCGCATGGAGCAACTACTGCGAAAGCGAGTTAGAAGCATTGAGTAATCACTATGAGGTCCTTGGGGTGTCCCAGGACGCTACCGGTGAGGAAATTAAGAAGGCCTACCGCAAATTGGCCCGCACCTATCACCCCGATGTGTACAAGGGCGAAGACGCTGAGGATAAGTTCAAATCCGTCACTCACGCGTACGAAGTTCTTTCGGATCCGGCCAAGCGACGCGTTTATGACACGACGGGCAATGAAAACGGAACTGACACTGGCTTCGGCGGTGGCGGCAGCTACGCTGGCTCCGGTTTCGCTTTTCAGGACATCTTTGAGACGTTCTTCGGTGGTCAGGGCCAGGGCGGTCCGGCTAGCAGAACCCGTCGCGGGCAGGACGCTCTGATTAACGTGCGCGTTGAACTGCGCGAGGCAGTCTTCGGTGTCAATAAAACCATTGAAGTGGAAACCGCCGTGGTGTGCCCCACGTGTGACGGTTCATGTTGCCGCGAAGGTACTTCACCAGTCACCTGTGACATCTGTGGCGGTCACGGTCAGGTTCAACGCCCTGTCAGGTCCATCTTGGGCCAGGTCATGACGGTTGCTACCTGCGGCTCGTGCGAAGGCTATGGAACCATCATCAAGGATCCTTGCAACGAATGCGCTGGTGCGGGACGCGTGCGTCGTCGTCGTTCCCTGACCATTAAAGTTCCCGCAGGCGTTGGTACCGGTACACGCATTCAGCTCTCACGCCAGGGCGAAGCGGGAGTGGCCGGAGGGTCCGCAGGGGATCTCTACGTAGAAATG
This sequence comes from Acidobacteriota bacterium, assembly GCA_019352125.1. GTDB lineage: Bacteria > Actinomycetota > Actinomycetes > Actinomycetales > Micrococcaceae > JABBNV01. The sequence goes on from JABBNV010000088.1 coordinate 3,109, forward strand.
CGCGTCAACAATGACCCGGCGTTCATTCGCGAGGGCGATGATTTGCACGCCACGCTGGGAATCCCAATGACTGCGGCCGCGCTGGGCACCGATGTGAGCTTTGAGACGTTCGACGGCGAGCAGCCCATCAGCGTCAAACCTGGCACTCAGTCCGGCGAAGTATTCACGCTGCGTGGTTTTGGCGTCACGCACCTGCGCGGTCACGGGCGTGGGGATCTCAAGATCCACCTTCAGGTTGAAACACCCACCAAGCTGGATGCGGAGCAGGAAGAACTGCTGAAGAAGTTGGCAGCGGTCCGCGGTGATACATTCACCGAAGGTAAGCTGGTAACGGGCGGCGGCGTCTTCTCCCGACTGCGCGACAGGTTGGGCAATTTGTGACCAGTCCAGTCTTCTTTGCTGATACGTCAGACCTGGCGGAGTTGGCTGCCGGAGACACGTACGTCCTCACAGGAGCCGAGGGCCGACACGCCGCTACCGTTAAGCGGCTAGGCATGGGCGAGGCATTGGATGTTGTTGATGGTGCGGGTCTGCGTGTGAGTGCGGTGGTTGCTGCAGTTGCCGTCAATGAACTGACGCTGCTTATTCAAAGCGTTAGCACGGTGCTGGCATCGGCGCCCCCATTAGTGCTGGTGCAGGCACTTGCCAAGGGGGATAGGGATCTGATGGCCATCGAGGCAGCCACGGAATTGGGGGTCGACGCCGTTATCCCCTGGCAGTCAGAAAGGTCCATAGTCCGCTGGAAAGCGGACCGTGCCGTCAAGGCCCATGCCAAATGGGTGTCTACCGTCACTGCAGCAGCCAAGCAGGCGCGGCGTGCCGTGGTGCCAACAGTGGCGCAGGCTGTGGGGCTGAGGGAACTTTCCGCGGCCGTTGCCAACGCAGCGTTGGCTATCATCTTGCATGAGGACGCCACCGAATCAGTAATTTCCGTGGTTCGCGCCGTACCGGGCCCGATTCAGGGGAAGATTCTGCTCATCGTTGGCCCCGAAGGTGGGATCTCCGCTCAGGAGGTCAGCGCGCTGCAGGGTGCCGGTGCGCAGCTGGCTGTGCTGGGCCCCCATGTTCTGCGTTCCTCTACGGCTGGGCCAGCCGCGCTGGTGCTATTGGCAGAAGAATTGGGACGCTGGGTCTAAGCCAGGCTGGACCCAGCTGAGCACCTGCCAGCACTTTCTTGAGGCTAGGAGACCGCTATTTGACCGTGAATTTCTTGTTGTCGACGGCCATCTGCTGGGACGGCTTTGCGTCGTTCTTTTCCCAGACGCGCACTTCGTAGGTGCCGGGATTCAGCGAGAGCTTGAAGTGAAACAGTCCTATCTGACCTGGGGCGCCCGAAACCGGCGTGCTCCCGCTGCTCACCGTGGTGCGGCTGTCATCACCCGCAATAGAATTCACTTGCCACTGAACCTGGCCATCAGCGCTGACGGCCCGCCCATTAACAGTGACGGGACTGGTGCTGCGAACGTCTTGTTGGGGATCAATGATCCACACTGGCGCTAAAAGGGTGAGATCCCTGGTCAGTGGCTTATCCAGTTTGATCTTCCCGAATGCCATGTAGTCTGTATGGCCGTCCACCAAAATGGACACTTGTGGATTCTCGTTCTTGTCGATCAAACCCGCGTTAGCGGCGGCTGCACTGGCTGTGTAGACCAATTCAGCAATGGCTCGTTGGGCAATACCGGCGTCAACATCTTTGGTGAAAGCATCGGAGGAAATATCCACTGTGATCAGGCTGCTGCCGGAAATTGAGGCACCCAGTTTGCTGGGCTTTTTCCACGGCGTAAAAAAATCCGGATCCAAGGGATTTCCCTCAGTCATCAAATTGAGCGCGCTTTGTATCGGATCACTCGCGGCACTACTGGGCAGAAATTCCCTATAGAGATAAACGTCCTGGTTGCTATGGCCAAGCCAGTAGACCGGAACAGTCAGCGTATTGTGCGCACTTTCCAAGGGAGCGCTGGTCACGGAAGCGCTCTGTTGCTGCGTGGAGGACGCAGGCATGGTGGAGTTTTCCTTGGCGGATCCCCCGGAACTGCAGCTCGTAACAGTCATCGCCACACAGATAAACACGGCGGCGAGGTAGCCCCTCCGTCGTGTGCGTGCCGCGCTTGGTGTAGCCCTGTCCGAGATTGTCTTGCTCCTCAAAAAGTAAGTACGGTCAGTACCATTTTCTGTACCCCCCTTTCCACCTTCGCATAGGTGCGGTGCCAGTCTCTGTGCTTCGCACCCGATCTGGCTGAACTGAAACCGTATCGAAACGCTTTTGATACCGGGCTGAGACCCAGCCCCGCCTCCGACATCAGCAGCTGCGCACGCTCGAGTTGGCTAGACGGGTGTTGGCCACAGAGAGCGCAAAGCCAAGTGCATGCACTAGAATCGTCGTATCTGCCGGCGCAATCCTTGCTGGCTCCAGTTGAGGAGAGAACCAGGCCCGTGGGGCCGCAATTATGACTGACTCAGGACTATCGGGAACCGGCCTGGCCACTTCGCATGGCGTACTGCGCACTGAGACCATCTTGTTCACCTCGGATGAAGAAATGCTGTCATCATTGGGCACACACGATGAGGCCTTGCGCCAAGTTGAGTCCGCGTTTCCTGACGTGACGTTCAACATACGCGGCAACGAGCTCACCATCACCGGATCAGTGCAGGAGGTTCCGCGCATCCTGCGACTCTTCGAAGAGATCCGCACTTTTGTTAGCCGTGGAACACCGGTTACGTCCGCGGTTCTTGAACAACTAGTCACCATGATGGCTAGCGCATTAGCGGCTAGTCCGGTGGATGTGCTCACCCACAACATCCTCTCCAGCAGGGGTAAGACAATTCGCCCCAAAACGCTGAACCAAAAGAACTATGTGGACGCCATTGACGCGAACACGATTGTGTTTGGGATTGGCCCAGCTGGTACGGGTAAGACGTATCTTGCCATGGCTAAAGCGGTGGCCGCGCTGCAGCAGAAAGAAGTCAGCCGGATTATCCTTACGCGTCCGGCCGTCGAAGCGGGGGAGCGCTTGGGCTTCTTGCCCGGCTCATTGAGCGACAAGATCGATCCTTATTTACGGCCGCTCTACGATGCCCTACATGACATGATGGATCCAGAATCCATTCCGCGGCTGATGGCTGCGGGCACCATCGAGGTGGCACCGTTGGCTTATATGCGCGGCCGCACGCTCAATCATGCTTTCATCATTCTCG
>JABBNV010000088.1:6313-9945 GCA_019352125.1 Acidobacteriota bacterium
GTAACCCAGGTCGATCTCCCCGCCGGCGCCAGCTCCGGCCTGCGCGTGGTGCAAGGAATTTTGAAAGACGTGGACGACGTCGCCTTCCCCACCTTGGGTGCGTCAGACGTGGTTCGGCACAAGCTAGTGGCGGATATTGTCACAGCGTACGGTCGTTGGGATGAGCAGCAACACAAGCCCAGGAACACTAATTCTTCAGGAGAGCGTTCATGAGTATTGAGATCAACAACGAATCCTCTATGCCGGCCGACGAGGAAGAGTTGGTGCGGCTGGTTCGCTTTGTGCTCTCCGCCTTGCATGTTCATCCTCAAACAGAAGTGTCAATCATTCTGGCTGACACCGAGGCAATGGCAGCCCTGCACGTTGAATGGATGGACTTGCCCGGTCCCACAGATGTTCTTTCCTTCCCCATGGATGAGCTCCGCCCCGGCACGCCGGACAAGCCAACACCCGCAGGGTTGCTGGGAGACATTGTGCTCTGCCCCCAGGTTGCAGCTGAGCAGGCCATTGCGGCAGGGCATTCAACCGCAGACGAACTTCGATTGCTGACCACCCACGGCATGTTGCATTTGCTCGGCTACGACCATGCGGAACCAGAAGAAAAAACGGAAATGTTTGCGTTGCAGCGCGCGTTACTGAGCGAGTTCACCGGCAAAGAGGCTCCGAAAGAGACCACTTCGTGACGGTTGTCGCCTTATTGGTCATGAGCCTGGTGTTTGTGGCCATTGCGGCGGTACTCACCGCCGCAGATGCTGCCTTCAGTTATTTTCCACGGCATGACGCTGAGTCTTTGGCCGTTGCCCGTGGGCGCAGCTTGCACCTTAATCGCATTCTGGCCCGGCCAGTAGACCATATGAATGCGCTTCGGTTCTGGCGCATTTGGTTTGAAATGGCTGGCGCCGTCGCCGTCGCCCTTTCCTTTGTTGGCCTGGCAGACAACGTATGGGTGGCTGGCCTGCTGGCTACAGTGCTGATGGCAGGTGTGGGATTTGTGTTGGTGGGTGTCTCTCCACGTCAGTGGGGCCGTTTGCATTCCGCTGCCGTGGTCCGAGGTACCGCCTGGCTGATCCGTTTCCTCTGCTGGATTCTGGGCCCCATTCCTGGGTGGCTTGTGCGGCTTGGGACCGCCGTGGCGCCTGGCGTAGCCCATGGCGAAGACGCCTTTGTGAGTGAGGAAGAATTCCTCGAGTTCGTTGATCGAGCCAGCGAGTCAGAGATGATCGAGGACACGGAGGCTGAGCTCATACACAGCGTTTTCGATCTCGGGGACACTCTGGTTCGTTCCGTCATGGTGCCCCGTACGGACATGGTCTGCGTGGAAGCTGACTCGTCGCTCGAGGCGGCCACCGTGCTATTTCTGCGCTCCGGTTATTCGCGGATGCCGGTCATCGGCGAAAATACTGATGAGATTCTGGGCATCCTGTACCTCAAAGATGTGGTGGCCCGTTCCCGGGACCTGGCCGAGGGTGAAGAACCCCCCACGGCGTCACAAGTTGCCCGCGAAGTCCGCTACGTCCCAGAGTCCAAGCTAGTGGGAGATTTGTTACGGGAACTCCAGGTGGAATCCACCCACGTAGCAATCGTCATCGATGAGTATGGCGGCACGGCTGGCCTCGTCACGCTTGAGGACCTGATTGAAGAAATCGTAGGTGAAATCGTTGACGAGTATGACTCCGCGACCCCTGAGGTTCAGGGCCTGGGGGAGCGGCAGTACCGAGTGAGCGCGCGTTTGGGCATCGACGATCTCGGGGAGTTGTTTGATATTGACCTCGACGACGATGAGGTGGATACGGCTGGCGGTCTGCTGGCCAAGTATCTAGGCCGCGTACCCATCGTGGGCAGTGAGGTTGAAGTCTCTGGAATTACCTTACGGGCTGAGCGTTTGGAGGGCCGGCGCAACAGAGTCAGCCACATTATTGTTACCGGCCCAGCACCTGATGCAGCGGACGAGTCACTCAATTTTGCGCACTATAACGGCACGCAATCGCGCGATTCGCGCGATGATGAATCTAACCACGACGACGATCACCGCCGCCGCGGGACAGCAGAAAGTGAATCATGAGTCATTCAAAGAAGCAGCACCACGGTATGCAGTCCTCCCTGCCGCCTCGAGCGTCAGCGGATGACGCCTTCCGTGCAGGATTCACTTCTCTGGTAGGCCGCCCGAATGCGGGCAAGTCCACCCTGACGAATGCCCTCGTGGGGCAGAAGGTGGCTATTACTTCTGCGAAACCGCAGACCACTCGGCACACCATTCGCGGCATTGTGCATAGGGAGACGTATCAGCTCATCTTGGTGGATACCCCCGGATTGCATCGGCCGCGCACGTTGCTGGGGCAACGCCTCAATGACTTGGTTGCTGACACCTTGTCCGAAGTGGACGCGATTGGATTCTGCATACCCGCGAACGAAAAGATCGGCCCGGGGGACCGCTTCATTGCAAACCAGTTGGCCGCGGTAGGAAACAAGCCCATTATTGCGCTAGTGACCAAGACCGATCTGGTAGACAGGCAGGCCCTGACCGAACAGCTATTGGCCGTTGCCGCTCTGGGTCAAGAGGTGCTGGGCGCCGACGGCTGGGCGGACGTTGTCCCAGTTTCGGCCGTGGATGGTTTTCAAGTGGAGACGGTGGCTGTCGTGCTGGCTGGCTTCATGCCGCTCTCACCCGTGTTGTACCCGGATGGGGAACTGACGGATGAGCCCGAAGCGGTGATGGTGGCCGAATTAGTCCGTGAAGCTGCTCTGGAAGGCGTGCGCGACGAGTTGCCACACTCCCTGGCCGTGGTGGTGGAGGAAATCGTTCCCCGCGAGGGCCGTAGCGCAGACAGCCCGTTGCTGGACGTTCGCGTTAATTTGTATGTGGAACGCCCCAGTCAAAAGGCCATCATTATTGGCCGGGCCGGGACCCGTCTACGCGATGTTGGAACAACTGCTCGCAAAGGTATCGAGGCACTCTTGGGCACGCGGGTGTACTTGGATCTTCACGTCAAGATTGCCAAGGATTGGCAGCGCGACCCCAAGGCCTTGGTGAAGCTGGGCTTCTAGACGCGGGCTGTTGACAGGCTCTGCCGAGTATTCTCTCAGACGCCTACCGTAGACTGACGTGAGTTTATTTTGCCAACCTGCAGAAAAAGGAGACTAGTACATGGGCCGACGTCGCGACGCGAAGTCGGCGGCCAGCGCGCCGTCGGACGCCACTTCCGGGGCTGTGGCGCACGCTTTCACCAGCAGCGGCAGACACTTTCGGCATCGCAAGGGAGCTCCTCTCTGGCTGAAAATTACGGCCGCCGCCGCCGCGATAGTAGTGGTGGCTGGCATCGCGCTGGGCGGTTACCTGATCCTCCGGCTGCAGGGCAACGTTTCCACTTCGGATCTGAATGCGGCCGTTGGGCAACAGACGTCTTCCTCGGCGAATGACTCTCATGACCCGCTGCAGATCCTGATCCTGGGCACGGATACACGCGCTGGAGCCAACAGCGAGTACGGTACTGCCGCTGACTCCTCAGGAAATGGCAATTCCGACGTGATGATGCTGCTGAACATCTCCGCGAATGACAAAAACGTAAGCCTCATCAGTTTCCCGCGCGACCTCATGACCCCCATTCCCGCCTGCAAAGACAAGAACGGCCAAG
>JABBNV010000089.1 GCA_019352125.1 Acidobacteriota bacterium
GCGCGATCACTACCTACCGCTGAAGGTCATCCGCGATTACTTGGATGCTATTGACCGCGGTGAGGGCCCGGAGAATCTGCCGCCGGGAGTCTCTGTTACTCCGCGCATGGTCAATGCGGAAGTTTCCGCGCAGGCCAGTGCCAGGGCGCGACAGCTTACTGATGAGCAGCTGCGCACTGAGTCCGGCGCCAGCGTGGACCTGCTGCAGTCTCTGCTGAGCTTCGGGCTGATCGAAGCCATCGACGGTCACTTTGACGATCACGCGTTACGGGTCACCAAGGCGTGCACGGCGCTGGCCGCCCACGGTCTGGAACCCCGCCACTTGCGTCCCTTTCAGGCTGCTGCTGCCCGGGAGTTTGGACTCGTTGAGCGGGCTGTGGCACCACTGGCCTCGCGTAAGGACGCTGCTTCACAGGCCAGAGCGGCGGAAACGGCACGGGAAATTAGCGATCTTTGCCTGGGCCTGCACACAGCATTGGTTCAGGGACAAATTGCTCGAATGGACACCTAAGATGCGCCTCGAAACGGCTGTGCAGCCGTGAATGAGATGGAGATGGTGGGTGTGCGGGTTGAAATGCCCAGCAGCCAGCCGTTGGTGCTCTTGCGCGAGGAACACGGTGGTCGGCACCTGCCCATTTGGATCGGGACGGCGGAGGCCACTGCCATTGCCATGGCACTTCAGGGTGAGGTTCCGCTCCGCCCCATGACGCATGACCTGCTGTGCGATGTGATTCGTGCACTGGGTGTGGTGGTGGAGCACGTGAATATCACCAAGGTGGAGGAGGGAACCTTTTTCGCTGAATTGGAGTTCGACGACGGTACCACCGTGAGCGCTAGGCCCTCCGACGCGTTGGCCGTGGCCGCTCGCACACAGGCCCGTATATGGTGCGATGAGTCGGTGCTTGATGAAGCAGCAGTATTTATTGGCGAGGATGACGAGGTGGAGCCGAATCCATTGAGCCCGGAATCTGCTGAGCGGGAGCTCAGCCGATTCCGTGAATTCCTCAACGATGTGGAGCCAGAGGATTTCGGATCCTGAGCGGTTTTCAACGTTAAACCTGAACGTGAAAGTTTCGACACGCGGGGATAAAACGTGCGGCATCTTTGACCCGGGGCCGCAAGCGATCTAACGTCGTCTGTAGAGAGTCCCCATTGCATATCCATGCTGAGACGGTAAGACTGAGAACCTAAGTTACATGCTTGGTTTTTGTTCCCCGCAATGATGGTTGTGCCACTTCCCCCGCGGGGACTACCAACAAGGAGGGTTCACGTGAGTCCGAAAGGCGACGCTGGCGAGCTGAAGGCTGCCACCCCGAGCACAGCCATACCTGTGGGTGCCCAGGGATTGCTTTTCACCGAGGATCTGCCGGTCTTGGATGAAGACGCAGGTTACCGTGGGCCAACAGCCTGCAAAGCGGCTGGTATTACGTATCGCCAGCTGGATTACTGGGCTCGTACGGGCTTGGTAGAACCCGCCGTACGCGGCGCGGCCGGATCAGGGTCGCAGCGGCTCTACGGGTTCCGTGACATTTTGGTTTTGAAAGTTGTGAAGCGACTGCTGGACACAGGCGTGTCCCTCCAGCAGATCCGTTCTGCAGTGGAGCACCTACGCGAACGTGGTGTGGAAGACCTGGCGCAGATTACTCTCATGAGCGATGGCGCTTCCGTGTATGAGTGCACTTCTGCGGATGAGGTCATTGATTTGGTACAAGGCGGCCAGGGTGTCTTTGGCATAGCCGTGGGCCGCGTCTGGCGTGAGGTGGAGGGCTCATTGGCCGCGCTGCCCAGCGAGCATGCGGCAGAACAGAGCTTCCCGGACGACGAGCTCAGCGCCCGACGCACGGCCCGAAAGATCTCCTGACCTCAGTTTGAAGTCTTGAGGGCGCGCTAGCGGCTGCGCTTGCGAACCGAGCTTCTGACGACGTTTTCAAGCAACTGATCGAACAGTCCAGCGGCACTCTTGGCTGACTCTCCCGGCCACTGGTGGATGGGATGCGCAGCACCCTGAATCTGCTGCCAATTGGCCTGTTCCGGAATGGTGGGGGAGAGCAGCAGCGGCCCAAACATGGAGCCCATTTCGGCCAATCGGTAGGTGTGCTCATTGGAGCTTGACCGCACACGGTTGGCCACAATACCGGCAGCCTGCAGGCCTGGTGCGAATTCTTTGCGGAACAGTTCGATAGCACGCAGTGTGCGCTCGGTCCCGGCAACGGAGAACAACCCCGGCTCGGCCACCAGCAGCACGCGGTTGCTGGCAGTCCACGCCATGCGGGTGAGGCCGTTGAGGGATGGCGGGCAGTCGATCAGCACGAGCTTGTAGGGATTCTGGCCGGATTTGTCCAAACTTGCCAGAACAGTTGACAGCCTGCGAAGGTCTCGTTTCCCTAGGTCCGGGCGGTCGTAAATACCGGAGAATGCGGAGCCGTGAGCTACTTCCAGACGGAGGTTGCCGCCGTCGTTAGTCTCTGCCGCACGCGATACCCAACCACTGGGCGACACATTTGCTGCCAAATCCGCGCGGCGGCCAGCTTTGATCAAGCGGCCAATGTCAAGTTTTGCGGTAGCGGCAACGCCCAGGCCAGTGGTGGCATCTGCGTGCGGGTCGAGGTCAATCACCAGTGTGGGAATGCCTGCGGCGAGGGCTGCAGAGGCCAATCCCAACGTGACGGACGTCTTGCCGACGCCCCCTTTGAGGCTGCTGATGCTCACTACTTGCACGGGTTAAACCAAAACCTAACGTCGTATAGCCGTAACTGGATTATTGAACGGAAAGTGCCCTAACGAATGCTGCGCACGGACCGCGTCACTATCCCCTCTAGAATAGCTGTGGAATATCCGCGAACTGGAGCCAAAATGACCAAGCACACTGATCCGGCCACTGACCGGACGCATGACGGCAATTCTGACCTTGCAACACCGACACCTTTTAGCGACCGCCATATAGGCGTCAGCGCGCAGCCCCATGTTCATCATATGTTGAGCACCCTCGGATTTGAGACTTTGGATGCACTCACCGCGGCAGCGCTGCCTGAAAGCATCCAAATTGAGAATGGTTTGGACCTTCCTGCCGAGGTGTCCGAGGAAGCCATGCTGGCAGAGTTGCGAGTCATGGCGAACAAGAACACCGTGAATACCTCCCTGTTGGGACAGGGGTACTACGGCACGTTCACTCCCGGAGTCATCTCTCGCAATGTGTTGGAAAGCCCGGCTTGGTACACGGCGTACACGCCATACCAGCCGGAGATTTCCCAGGGAAGGCTCGAAGCGCTGCTCAACTTCCAGACGGTGGTTGCTGACCTGACGGGCATGACGACGGCGAATGCCTCCATGCTGGATGAGGGGACGGCTGCTGCAGAAGCGATGACGCTGATGCGCCGCGCCAACCGTGCGGCGAAGCAGGATTCAGTCTTGGTGGTGGACGCGGATGTGTTCCCACAGACGCTGGCAGTCATCACTACTCGCGCAGAGGCCATGGGGATTCCCGTGGAGGTGCACGATTTTGATTCCGGAGCGCCGGAGCAGGATTACTACGCTATTTTGCTGCAGTACCCCGGGGATTCCGGCAAGATCCGTGATATCAAGCCGATCATCGATGCTGCACACGAGCGCAAGGCCATGGTCGGCGTTGCAGCCGACCTGTTGGCGCTGACGCTGCTTGAATCGCCCGGTCACTTGGGCGCGGATGTGGCTGTGGGGACCTCGCAGCGATTTGGCGTGCCCATGGGCTTCGGCGGCCCGCACGCCGGGTACCTGGCGGTTCGCGAAGGGCTGGAGCGTTCCTTGCCCGGGCGGTTGGTGGGAGTTTCCAAGGATGCTGAGGGCAACGTTGCCTACCGCCTTGCCCTGCAGACCCGTGAGCAGCACATCCGGCGGGAGAAGGCCACCTCCAATATCTGTACCGCTCAGGTGCTGTTGGCCGTAATGGCCGGCATGTATGCGGTGTACCACGGCCCCGCGGGGCTGAAGGCCATCGCTACGCGGGTTGCCCGCACGGCAGCGACGGTAGCAGCTGCCGCCAAGGCCGCGGGCCACACCGTGGTGCATGACCGGTTCTTTGACACGGTCAAGATTGAGATTTCCTCGGTCAGTGGCCACGCAGCCGCGGAAATTGTTGCAGCCGCGCATGCGGCTGGTTACCTGTTGCGGTTGGTGGACCATGACCATATCCAGATTGCTGTGGATGAGACGACGACGGCGGCAGACGTGGCGGTGATTGCCGGTCTGTTGGGTGCAAGTTCAGAAACAGCCGTTGATGACGCTGCTCCAGCTATTGGGGAACGTCGCACCACCGGTTACCTGGACAACCCCGTGTTCCACGTGCACAATTCGGAAACGCAGATGCTCCGCTATTTGCGCAGGCTCTCCGACGCGGACTACGCGTTGGACCGCGGCATGATCCCTCTGGGCTCGTGCACCATGAAACTCAACGCCACCGCTGAGATGACGCCCATTACCTGGCCGGAGTTTGCCAACCTGCATCCCTTTGCCCCTGCGGGAGACACGGTGGGCATGGTTGAAATGGCCGCGCAGCTGGAGTCCTGGCTTGCCGAAATCACTGGCTATGACGCGGTTTCGGTTCAGCCGAACGCCGGATCCCAAGGTGAAATGGCAGGTCTGCTGGCTATTCGTGCGTACCACCGGGAAAACGGTCAGCCGGAGCGCAACATTGTGCTGATTCCCACCTCTGCGCACGGCACCAATGCTGCGTCAGCCGTCATGGCTGGGCTCAAGGTTGTTGCCGTGGCGACGGACGGATTCGGCAACGTGGATATTGATGATTTGAAGCGTCAGATCAGCCTGCACGCTGATGATCTGGCCGCCATTATGATCACTTACCCGTCCACACATGGGGTGTTCGAAACCGAAATCACCACCATTTGCGCCATGATTCACGACGCCGGTGGCCAGGTTTACGTGGACGGCGCCAACCTGAACGCGTTGGTGGGTCTGGCTCAGCCGGGCAAGTTTGGTGCGGATGTTTCCCACCTGAACTTGCACAAGACCTTCTGCATCCCGCACGGCGGTGGCGGACCGGGTGTTGGCCCGGTTGCCGTCCGCGCGCATCTTGCCCCCCATTTGCCTGCACGTGAGCTGGGCCAGAAGTCCTCTGTTGGGCTGGTCTCCGCCGCCCCGTATGGCTCTGCATCCATCCTCCCCATCTCCTGGGCATATATCCGCCTGATGGGCCCGGCGGGTCTGCGTAGGGCAACTCAGACGGCAATCCTGTCCGCCAATTACATTGCACGCCGGCTGAGCGAGCACTACCCGGTGCTCTACACGGGTGCGCACGATTTGGTAGCACACGAGTGCATCCTGGATCTTCGCGGTATCAGCGCGGATTCCGGTGTCAGCGTGGACGATGTTGCCAAGCGCCTGATCGACTACGGTTTCCACGCACCTACCATGTCCTTCCCTGTGTCTGGCACTCTGATGGTGGAGCCCACCGAGTCTGAGGACTTAGCGGAGGTAGATCGCTTCATCGATGCCATGATCGCCATCCGCAAGGAAATCGCTGCCGTTCAGGACGGTTTGTGGCCCAAGGATGACAACCCCTTGGTGCATGCTCCGCACACGGCACATTCCCTGGTGGGGGAATGGGAACACCCGTACACGCGTGAGGAAGCCGTCTTCCCCGCTGGTGTGGATCCCCGTGCCAAGTACTGGCCGCCGGTACGCCGGGTGGATCAGGCCTACGGCGACCGCCACCTGATGTGCTCATGCCCGAGCATTGAGGAACTTGCCGAACTTTAGCCAGAAGCAAGCCACCTAATGGGGCCGCTCCATAGTAATTGATCGCGATATGACAGAAGCGGTTAACAAACTACGGGGTGGCCCCATTAGCATGAGTGCACGGCCCGCAACGTTGCTAACGTTCCCTTGAAGCGAAAAGGACCATGATGTTCTCAAAGATATTGGTTGCCAACCGAGGCGAAATCGCCATCCGTGCGTTTCGTGCGAGTTATGAGTTAGGCGCCAAAACTGTCGCCGTATTCCCTCAGGAGGATCGCAACTCGATTCACCGCCAGAAAGCGGATGAGGCTTACCTGATTGGCTCCGAGGGCCATCCGGTACGCGCCTACTTGGATGTGGAAGAGATAGTGCGCGTTGCCAAGGAGGCTGGCGCGGACGCTATCTATCCAGGGTACGGGTTCCTCTCCGAAAATCCTGACCTGGCCCGCGCTGCTGCGAAAGCTGGGATTACCTTCGTGGGCCCGCCTGCGGAAGTGCTGGAGCTGGCCGGAAACAAGGTTCATGCCTTGGAAGCGGCGCGCAAGGCCGGAATCCCCGTACTGAAATCTTCCGCCCCCAGTGCTGATCTTGATGAGCTGATTGCCGCAGCGGATGAGGTGGGTTTCCCCATCTTCGCGAAGGCTGTTGCTGGCGGTGGTGGCCGCGGAATGCGCCGCGTGGACAAACGTGAGGATCTCCCCGAGGCGCTGAAGGCCGCGATGCGAGAAGCAGACGCTGCCTTTGGTGATCCCACCATGTTCCTGGAACGGGCAGTACTGCGTCCGCGGCACATTGAAGTGCAGATTTTGGCGGACGGGCAGGGCAACGTCATGCACCTGTTCGAACGCGACTGCTCGTTGCAGCGTCGCCATCAAAAGGTTGTGGAAATTGCTCCGGCCCCGAACTTGGACGAGAACATCCGGCAGGCCCTCTACGCAGACGCTGTGAAGTTTGCCAAGGCACTGGGCTACGTCAATGCCGGTACCGTGGAGTTCCTGGTGGACACGGTGGGCGAACGGGCCGGCCAGCACGTCTTCATTGAAATGAATCCTCGTATTCAGGTGGAGCACACGGTCACCGAGGAAATCACGGACGTGGACCTGGTGCAGGCGCAGCTGCGCATTGCGGCAGGGGAGTCCTTGGCGGATTTGGGTCTCAGCCAAGACACGGTATTCATCAAGGGTGCTGCACTGCAGTGCCGCATTACCACGGAGGATCCGGCCAACGGCTTCCGCCCGGACGTGGGCAAGATAACCGGTTACCGTTCCGCCGGTGGTGCCGGTGTGCGCCTGGACGGTGGCACTGTTTACTCGGGTGCCGAAATTAGCCCGCACTTTGACTCGATGCTGGTGAAGCTCACCTGCCGCGGCCGCACTTACCCTGCCGCCGTGGCAAGAGCTCGCCGTGCGCTGGCGGAGTTCCGTATCCGTGGCGTATCCACCAATATTTCCTTCCTGCAGGCCGTGCTGGATGACCCGGCGTTCATCGCTGGGGATGTTGCCACTTCCTTCATCGATGAGCGGCCCGAATTGCTGAAGGCGCGAGTCTCTGCGGACCGCGGTACCAAGTTGCTGACCTGGCTTGCGGACGTCACCGTGAACAAGCCGCATGGGGAACTGACTGTCCATTCGGACCCGGCGGCCAAGCTCCCCGAGGTGGATATCACCACGACGCCGAAGGGCTCGCGTCAGCGGTTGGCTGAGCTTGGTCCGGAGGGCTTCGCCTCGGCGCTCCGGAAGCAAACAGCCGTAGCCGTGACTGATACAACTTTCCGCGATGCACACCAATCTCTGTTGGCCACCCGTGTACGCACCCGTGACCTGGTAGCTGCGGGAGATGCAGTCTCCGCGCTCACCCCGGAGTTACTCAGCGTTGAGGCGTGGGGCGGCGCCACGTATGACGTGGCCCTGCGGTTCTTGGGGGAGGACCCCTGGGAACGTTTGAGCGCGTTGCGCAAGGCGCTGCCTAACGTGTGCCTGCAAATGCTGCTCCGCGGCCGCAATACTGTGGGCTACACGCCGTACCCGGAGCAGGTTACCAGCGCATTTGTGCAGGAGGCCGCAGCCAGTGGAATCGACATCTTCCGTATCTTTGATGCGCTCAACGATGTGGACCAAATGGAACCAGCCATCCGCGCCGTGCGGGAGACGGGCACCGCTGTTGCCGAGGTAGCACTGTGCTACACCTCGGACATGCTGGATCCGGAGGAGAAGCTCTACACGCTGGATTACTACCTGGCCCTGGCTCGACGCATTGTGCAGGCTGGCGCGCACATTCTGGCCATCAAGGACATGGCTGGCCTGCTGCGCCCCGCCGCTGCAGCAAAGCTGGTAACGGCATTGCGCAGCGAGTTTGACCTGCCCGTGCATTTGCACACCCATGACACCGCCGGTGGCCAACTGGCCACGCTGATGGCAGCGATTGATGCTGGAGTGGATGCGGTGGATGTGGCCTCGGCTTCCCTAGCGGGGACCACCAGCCAGCCCAGCGCCTCGGCCTTGGTGGCAGCCTTGGCACACACGGAACGTGACACGGGAATTAGCCTGGCCAACGTGAGCGCCCTGGAGCCCTACTGGGAAGCTGTCCGGCGCGTGTACGCACCGTTCGAGTCCGGACTTCCGGGCCCCACAGGCCGTGTATACCAGCACGAAATCCCCGGTGGGCAGCTCTCCAATCTCCGTCAGCAAGCCATGGCTCTGGGCCTGGGCGAGCGGTTTGAGGAGATTGAGGATATGTACACCGCGGCGGATAGGATCCTTGGCCACCTGGTAAAGGTGACGCCGTCGTCCAAGGTAGTGGGGGATCTTGCCCTGCACCTGGTGGGGATCAAGGCGGACCCGAAGGATTTCGAGGCCAACCCGCAGAACTACGACATCCCGGACTCCGTGATCGGATTCCTCTCCGGCGAGCTGGGGGACCCGCCCGGAGGCTGGCCAGAGCCATTCCGCACCAAGGCCCTCGAAGGGCGTTCCATCAAGGTGCGCGATGCGGAGCTGACGGCAGAAGATTCGCAGGCTCTGCGCGGCGACTCGGCTACTCGCCGTGCCACGCTCAATCGCTTGCTCTTTGACGGACCCACCAAAGACTTCGCCAAGACGCGCGAAACCTATGGCAATGTGGGAGTGCTGGATACCAGAGACTATCTGTTTGGTCTGCAGCAGGGCATGGAGCACGTCATTGAGCTGGAGAAGGGTGTGCGCCTGATTGCCACGCTGGAGGCGGTGTCCGAGCCGGATGAACGCGGCCTGCGCACCGTGATGTGCACGCTTAATGGGCAGTCTCGTCCGGTGGTGGTTCGTGATCGTAGCGTTGAAAGCGAAGTCAAGGCTGCCGAAAAGGCTGACCCGTCCGTTCCCGGCCAGGTAGCGGCTCCCTTTGCCGGCGCCGTGACCGTCACGGTGGCTGTGGGTGACGTCCTTGAAGCTGGTGCAGCAATAGCCACCATTGAAGCTATGAAGATGGAGGCGTCCATCACTACACCGGTTGCCGGAAAGGTGGCCCGGCTGGCCGTTTCGGACGTGAAAGCGGTGCAGGGTGGGGACTTGCTGGTAGTGATCGAGGCCGCTGGCTAAGGCATGCCATGACGCTTCTGCGCTAAGGTAAGTGCTGACGTGAGGTGCTGCTGCCGTGTATTGGGGGCAGCACCTCTTGGCATGAGTGGGAGCAAATGACGCAAGAAAATCAGGAAAAAGAGAACACAACGGATACGACGCCGGCCACTGAGCCAGCGCCGAAGTCTCGGAACCAGATACCCGGGGACAAGGACACCGTGGTGCTGGACACCGCAGTTGTGCCAGACGCTGGCCGTTCGGCGGTGGGAGAATCTGGTGCAGGCGACGAATCCGCCGTGCCAACCACCGCCGTCGTGCCTTCTGCCACGCTTGTTCCGGCCATCCCTTCCGCGAGCGAAGCCGCCGGAGCGCAATTGGACGACCCCGCAGCGTTACCCGCGCTGGCTGGCTCTACCTGGGTGCCTAGCGGCAGCACGGAGAAAGCCAACCGACAGGAATCTGCCAGTCGTCAGGCTGAGTCGGATGCCCAGGTTGTATCGGAAAGCGACGGCGACGCCCCGGCGTACGCTGAGGTGGCTGGCAGCTCCGCCGAAGTGAGTG
>JABBNV010000090.1:0-8014 GCA_019352125.1 Acidobacteriota bacterium
GACCCGGACCACCCGGCACGCGTACTCGCCAGTGACTACAAGAAGGCATTTGCGGCGCGGCTCACCGAAGCGGCCCGCGCTTCGCTTAGGAACTGACCAGCCTGGCCGCCCGGAACCGCTGCGCCAACTCAGGCCGATACGCCGACGACAGCTCCGCACAACACTCTTCACTCGCTAAGCGTTGTGACCACCGCAAGAACCCAGGATCGGCTTACGTGCATTGGGGCGACATGTAGCGCTGCGAAAAACAAGCCATTCTTCGATGCGATTCAAAGGCGCATCGTGATTCGGAAATTTTGGGACTCCCTTGCCCCGGTGGGGGACCGGCTTATGGGCGTTCCCAGGGGGGTCCTTTGGTCCGCAAGTGGTGAGAATCGTGTTTCCTCGGAATGGGTTGGCTCACGAATCGACCAACCTACGTGGTTTCGATAAGAAGTGGCGGCAATTCCGCGAGGCTTTGGATTGTCCCCTGGCGCCTGGCGCCTTCGCGGTTGAGATGGATGGCTTGGAGCCCCGCGTTCCGGGCTCCCTCGATATCGACCCGGTAGTTGTCTCCGACGTAAACGGTCTCGGCTGGTGATACGTTCATGCTTCGGCAGGGCTGCAGGAAGGCCTCTTGTGCCGGTTTGGTGTGGTTTGTGAGTTCGGAGCTGAAAATCCGGTCCAGGAGCGGTTCGAGACCTATTCTCTTAATTTTCGACGTTTGCTGGTCGTGGTTCCCGTTGGTGATGACGCCCACCGGCCTGCCGATGGCCCGGAGGCCCCGCAGGGCGGGGGCCGCGTCTGGAAACGCCGACGAGGCTTCCTCATAGTTCTGGAGGTAGGTGGTGAATAGGTCGTCTAGACGGTTGTTCGTTTGGGGGACGGAAAGCCCGGCCAACGGGAGAAACTGGCGGAGCCGCTCACGGCGCTGTTCCTGGAACGAGAGTTCCTTGGTGAGAAACCGGTTGTAATTGACTTCCTCGATTTCAAACCACCAACGTGTCAGTTGGTCGGAACGCGCCGTTCCAAGATGTTGAAGGAAAGCGTCCACTCCGGCACGGGCAGATACCCGATGATCGAACAAGGTGTTGTCCAGATCGAATAGGATGGCTCGAATTTTCACCCGCCAAGCGTAGCCCTGTTCTTAGATGCTTCGTCACCGAAGGATGGTGAAGGCACCCCCGCCGGCGCGATGAATCATCCAGGGTGTTGCAGGGACCGGTTGAATACGGCCTCCGATGTGTCTCATTACTAATGGTGGATACAGCGATTCAACCAGAAGGTTTCGAGACATGGTTACGAGAATCGCCGATGGCGAAGAAACTCGGACAATCTTGTCATTATCAGAAGTCGCCTGCACGAATTGTCCAAAGTCGCCTGCACGCCTCGACGCACCAGCGATCGGCACATCGCGAAGCGACCTTACCCTGCCGGCCAAAGACATCATTTCTATCAGCAAATTTGTTCACAAGCCACGAAGTTTGCTATAGAACATTGACGATGTCCGATCATGATGTAACCATTAACCAATCATCGAGAACTAAAGCTCACAAATCTGTCGAGTGGTCGTTTTCAAGAGATTTCGGGGAAAAGATGAATAAGAAGCGAGCAGCAACGTCTGTGGTACTTGGAGTAATGACACTTTCTAGCGGCATATTTTTGGCCTCTCCAGCGTTTGCTGAGGGGCCATTAACACGAGCATGTCGGGTGTGACTCCCGGGTTCAGTTCGAGAAGTTGGCAAGACTCCCAAATCGATAGAAATGATACTGCTGTCTATCTGTCTGGGTGTAGCACTTCATCCGGAGCTCCAGCCTCCGTTACGCTGAATCTATACGACGAACATGGGGCCTTTCCAGACGCGAGTGTTGGAACGAGAGTTAATAACTGTGGCGTGAGCAACTGGGGGAACGGACTGAACTCCGATCAGTTTCACTTCACTGTTGATGGAATTGCCAACGCATATTCGGTATCCGCGGACGTGACCATAGCCTACTAACAGAACAACTCCTAACCATCGGCACAGCCAGCAGACTCAATGACGGGGTATTTTTTGTCTTTCACCATTAGCAGTTGCAGTTATTCGTATGGTCGGAAGTTGCCCGTGTTTCGGGACCTGTCACTGACTTTTGCGCCTGGACGGTCTGTGCTGCTGGGTCCGAATGGGGCGGGAAAGTCCACGCTGTTGTCATTGTGTGCGGATGTTTTTCGCCCCACTCGGGGCCAGATTTCGCTGGATGGCTTGTCGGCTTCGTCGGCGAGCACTCGGCAGCAGTATCGTTCCTCTGTGGCGTGGCTGCCTCAGCAGACATCGTACTTTCCCGGCCTAAACGTCAGGGAGCATGTGGCCTACGTCGGTTGGCTTAAGGGCATGAACCGCGCTGATGCTTGGAGCCACTCGCAATCCGCACTCCAGCGTGTTGGCCTGATGGAGAAAGCGGATCACCGAGCGGGGACTCTCTCTGGTGGCCAGTTGCGCCGGATGGGTATTGCCGGTGCTTTGGTCCACGGCGCGCGAGTGTTGCTGCTTGATGAGCCAACGGCGGGGCTGGATCCGAATCAGCGCAACCGGTTCAGGCAACTCTTGCTTGACCTTCCCGATGATGTGCATGCCATTGTGTCGACTCATCAAATTGAGGACGTTCATGACGTCTTTGACAACATAGCTGTGTTGGATCGCGGAGCGTTGGTCTACGCGGACACGGTACCGAATTTTATTGCTCGGGCTACGAAGGGTGATTCCCAACCCGAACGGGTAGCGAACGCTTACGCAGATCTGATCGAAGACGAGGCATGATGCCGCGTTCGGTCTTGCCGTTGCTGTCCCGCCCAGCTGTGTGGGCGTTGCCGATCGCCCTTGTTTTGGTGGGGTTGTTCGCGTTCAATACGGTAGATCCGTTGGAATTTGCGGGGTATTGGGATGCTACGTTGGCCAGCTCGGGCATATTCATTATCCTTTCCAGCCCGATTTGTGCCGTCGTGTCGGCCATCGAAGGATCCCGGCTCCGTGTGGGGCGAGGAACGCAGATTCAACCCACTCGTTCTGGAACGGCAATCTATTGGCAGCGGCTGTGGCCTTCGTTGGCCCTGGGTGCAGTCCTCCAAGCGGTAGCTTTCCTCCTCGCGGCCCGCGCATCGTGGGGTGCTCCTGGTATACCGAATCCGTGGTTCTTCGTAGCGTTCATGGCAGTGATCGCAGCGCATTCCGCTCTCGGGCTACTCCTTGGCCGGCTGGTACCCCTACCTATCGGAATTCCGGTGGCGCTGCTTCTTTCCTTTGGTTGGTTAGGATTCGCCTGGGCGGTACCCTTCTTTCCGCCTCGTTACATGGCGGGGCTTTCCCTATCGGATTGTTGCCGGGTCCAGTACGCCATGGACCCGCGCGCCGTAGCAACCACTATCGTGTTCAATACTGCGGTTTTCGGTGTTCTCTTTCTCTGCGCGGCATCCTTGGCAACTAGGCTGCAACGACGCACGGCACGACGGCGGGCAATCGCCTCAGCGGCATTTGTGGCGATCGCCGTCGTCGTCTCATTGGCCATTGCGGCTCCGCTAGGGCCGTACCCCACCCAGCCACGAGCCGCCTCTGACTCTCACTGTGAAGGCGACAGCCCCACCATTTGCCTCTTTCCGGAACAAGAGCGTACCGCGGGCCTGCGTGAAACTATCACCACCGCCATCACCGCTCTAAAGAAAACCGGCGCCAATGTTCCCAGCCGGGTGGACGCCGCCGCCACCACATCTACAGCGACCACACTCCCGATCGGTGTAGGAATCACGTCCACACCACCGATCATTGTGACATCGCTGGCCAATGGTTTCCTCCAGCCCAGCCGGTACGCGTACTGCTCGGACGAGAAGGCCTTGCAGGAACGGCAGGTGGCCTCAATGACGATCGTGAGTTGGCTGGTCCGCCACATGGCAACACCAGAAACAGGCGTTAACCCGGAAAGTGTTCCCGGATTCAAGGATGGTTCCGGTGAGATCACGAAAGTTTTACAGCTTCCCCCAGCCGCGCAAACAGCATGGGTAAATAAGACCTTGCCCGCACTGACGGACTGCTCCGTGCCGATTGATCTGCCGTGATCTGGTGGCTCAAAGCCAACCGGCTTCTCTGGCTGATTGGCACACCTCTGGTGGCGGCAATTTTGTGTGCGCTACTAACTGACTTCGGCATTGCATTTCCCAGCCTAGGCTCAGCGTCACCGTTTGCCAGCATCAGGCTCTACGCAATCCTTCCCCTAGCCGGGGCCCTAGCAGTTGCACACAGCCTCGACGCCGGCCAACGTCCAGGGTATATCTCGGCATCCAGACGAACCGCCGGCCTCGACTATGCCATCAACCTCACACCAATTATCATCACCTGCCTGGTCTCCGTCCCCATGACCGCCCTCGGATCCACGATTGCCCCCGAACTGATCCGTAATATCTTCGGGTTCATAGGGCTGCAAATGATCGCTGCACCTTTCTTCGGCAGTCGAACCCAAAGCTTCGTCCCAGTGGCCTACGTCTTTATTGCCGCATTATTCGGCCGAGACAGTGGCGCAGTAGCAACCTTCTGGGCCTGGCCTCTAGGCAACACCGACCTCAAATACTGGTACCTGCCGCTATTCATCTTTGTCCTCGGTAGTTCCGCACAATTCACCCTCAACGCCAGGAAATTAGCTACTGACGACTAACCGACAATCAGAACATGCTTAGAATCTAGAATCACAAGCGGCTACTACCGTAAGGTGCCGTGAGCGTCGACGCGGAGACAGCCCAACAGATTTCGCAATCTCTTCTGAGGGATTAATCCTCAATTTTGTGAATTCCATTATTTGATGTTAAGAGCTTCTTTCCATATGGCCGCAGCGTTCCTTGGGGAGAAACATGGCGGTAAAGGGTTTGACGGGTGACGCCGAGTTCCGTGCATAGCTCACCAACTTTGGTTTCGGGTTGGCCCATGGCGGCCATTGCTAGACGGACTTTGGCGGCCGTCATCTTGTAAGGGCGGCCACCTTTTCGTCCACGGGCGCGCGCAGAGGCGAGGCCAGCAACGGTTCGTTCTGAGATGAGTGCGCGTTCGAATTCGGCCAGAGCTGCGAAGATCCCGAAGACGAGCTTGCCCGAGGCCGTGGTGGTGTCGATGGTGGCACCCTCACCGGTGAGGACTTTCAACCCGATTCCCCGGTCCGTGAGGTCATGGACGGTGTTCACCAAATGACGGAGGTCCCTACCCAACCTGTCGAGTTTCCAGACCAGCAGGGTGTCCCCGTCTCGCATCCCCTTCAGGCAGGCGGCCATTTGGGGCCGATCGTCCTTCTTTCCCGAGGCGTGGTCCTCGTAAAGGTTGACGGCATCAACTCCGGCGGACAGGAGCGCGTCGCGTTGCAGGTCGGTGCTTTGCGACCCGTCCGCTTTCGAGACCCGCATGTATCCGATCAGCACACCTTTCTCCTCCTTGTCATTTATACGTTCGTTTACGTGACACGTCATTTTCGAAAATACATACCATGTTCAAAAATTGTCGCTTAACCCGTTACTTATTCTAAGTCATGCAAAGGGTGCTCGATCGTCAGTATGTGACGGTTCTTCGAGATGGAGGCCGAGGGCGGTGAAGTCCGCCCTCAACTGCGTGACGGATTCCGGGGTCCGGCAACCCACGAGGCAGAATTTGTAGAGGTTCCGTGCATCAGCAGGGTTTTCCCGGGCTGCCTGAACCACCGCCTCCAGGAGCTCTCCGATCGTTGGCCGAGGGACTACTGCTCTTTCGGGGTGTGCCTCCGGTGTTCTTCCGTCGTCGATCTCAGCGTCGGGCACGGGGAGGAAGAGGTCTGCGTTGGTGCCGCGACCGATGATTGTCCCTGCCTCGAGGAGGTTGATGGCCTCGGCTGCGGCGCCCAGCAGTTGGGCCTGTATTGGCCAGGTACAGCTTTCGAACGGACGCCATGTCGATTGTCCTGCCCTGACCGGATGGCCGCTGGCCCGCCAGATAAACCGAAGATCCGACACGTGGGATTTCCAGTACAGGAGAGGGATGCTCAGCTCATCCACCAGCGTGCGCAACAGACGGAACCAGATGCCTGCATGAACGCTCCGGCGCGGGAGACGAACCTTCCCGGTCGTGAGCCCCTGCCAGGTCAACCGGTCCATCGCGCGGATCTGCTCGTCGGCGGGGCGTGGCGGGTTGTTCCCGTCTGCCCATTCAAAAAAGATTCCGGGAAATCCGATGCACGGCTTCAGCAGGCACCCGTGCGCCGGGCAACTCAGCAGCAGCGGCAACTGCCACATCAGCAGCAGGCACTGCTTGCCGGGATCAGCCAGGCATTGCGGGCAGGCCCGTTGGAGCGGCTGTTCAGGTATCCAGGGACGCCAGCCGGACACGGTGTTTATGGGTCGCTTGCCGGGCGGCAGCAGGACGGAGAGCTGGTGCACATAGGTTTCGAACGCGGAGGAATCCGGATCGAGCGCATCCAGCAGCCAGGGAGTCCAGCCGGCCAGGCTCATGCGCGCCACCCGGTCCGGGGTGACACCGGTGCGCCTGGCCAAGGTCTCCAGCAGGACGTCGGGAGGGTTGAGGTCCAGATCCGGTAGCGGCAGTCGGACGTGGCCCAGATCGTTTTCGAGTAATTCCGATTCGCTGAACTGGTAGCTGTGGGCGATGTGGCGCAGCCAGGAGGAGAGTGCCTCACCGTCCAGCGGGGCGGGGTGCACGGGCCACCGGTCCGGCGGTTTCATGAGAGTTCGCGCTCGAATTGGCGGCGGCGTTCGCTGGGTCCGGCATAGACGGCCATGTTCAGGGTGCGCTGGTTGATGGCTTCCTCGCCGCTGTCCACGGCAGCCACCGCAGCCTGCGTGAGCAGGAGCGCCAATTCGCCGATCGTTCCCTCACTGCGGGTGAGTAGGTAGCGGGCCATGTCTTCGGTGGCGATGGACGAGGGCCGGCGCAGGGGAAACGACGAAGCGAAACTGGCCAGCAGGGAACACGCCTGATCGTCTACTGCCCACAGGGGCAAGGCGATGGGTTCGAAGCGATTCTCAAGCTGGTCATCGGAGCGGATCGCCAGATATGCCTCCCGGGTTCCCACGCCGACCAGCGGGATCCGCAGCTCGTTGCCGAGGAAGCGCAGCAGATTCAGGAATTCGCGGCGGCTGCTGTCCGGGCCTGCAAGGACGTTGTGCAGCTCGTCGATCACCAGCATGCGAACCCCGACCCGACGCAGGAGGGCCAGCGTCAGTCGCTCCAGTTCGGCCGGTCGTTGGCGCGGGCGCAATGGTGCTCCCATCGCGGCAAGCAATGCCACATAGAACCTGACCACGGAAGGTTCCGAAGGCATCTGCATGCACAGCACCGGAATCTGTTCCTGATCCGGTCTGGAGATCGGTGGGTGCTGGCGCCGGAATTTTTCGATGATCATCGATTTTCCGTTGTTGGTGGGCCCGAGCAGCAAAAGATTGGGCATGCGCTGTTTGACCGGCCACTCGTACAGGGTTTGGAGCCGGGCCAGTGTTTCAAGGGCGCGAGGGTAGCCGATCCACCGGTCCGCGCGAATGCGCTGTATCCTCTCGGCCGCCGGCAGCGGTGCCACGGCTTGGGCAGAGAGCTGCAGATGGGACAGGTCAACAGCCGGATATTCCTCCATCGTCACCACTGCTCGATGTCATCGAACGAATCAGCAAACACCACGGCCTCGCCGTCCTCGCCAGCTACCGGATCCCGGGGTGGTACCAACTTCTCAGGCTGTACTCTCACCTTCAGGTGCCCGCGGCGTTCTCGTTCGCGCCGTGCCCGACGAGTCTCTTTCTGCGCGCAGCTCACGATCTGGCGCATCTGCCCGATCACGGCGAACAACGCCACTTCGTCGACCTGGCTGCGTCCCTGCTCCCGCACCCGGGCCAGCGCCTGGCGGTGTTCCCACAAAGTCACCGAGGGGTTCGAAAGATTGCGGTACGGAACTTCCACATAGTTCCGCCCGTCCGGTTCCAGCACCCAGATTCTGCTGATGTCGCGGGGATCGCGGCGGATAATGAACTTCTCCAGCCGCTCACGCC
>JABBNV010000090.1:8024-9505 GCA_019352125.1 Acidobacteriota bacterium
GGGCAATCCACGGCTTCAGGACGTTGGCAAAGTAGTGGACGTGATCGATCACGAACCCTGTGCGGGTCAGCGTCCGGCGGATCACCGGAAGGAAATCCACCAGAAACGCTGTCGGACTGGTGACCACCGAGGGCGTCCCGGATTCGGCGATACCCTGTGCCCACCGCCCGGCAGGTGTTTGGCCCAGGCTGCCATGGACACTGCCGTGATAGGCCACAACGGCCAAGGCCAACCAGCGCTCCAGTTCGCGCAGCGTCAAGGTGGCCATCTTCTCGGCATCATAGGACCCGCGCTGTACAGGGTTGGAAAACGTGGTTCCCGGCAGCTCGTGCACCATGGCCATCGCCGTGCCGATCACCCGTTCCACAATTCCGCCGTAATGCGGCCGGCCGGGAGGACGGTAATCGAGTCCGATACCATGTTGCTCGCACCCGCGGCGCAACGCCTCACTCTTGAACTCCGCCGCGTTGTCCAGGTACAGCTGCCGGGGTTTGCCGCTCATCGGCCACCCGGCCTGGAGACCGAGGCTCTCCAACCACGGACGCTTGTCGCAGCAGGTGTGTGCAAGGCACAACCCCACGGAGACCGCCGAGGGAGCCTCAAGGGTGACCACCATTCCGAGGAGGCACCGGCTGTAGACGTCGATGGCCACCGTCAGGTACGGGCGGCCAATGGGTGCCTTGTCGCGTTCATCGACAATCATCAGGTCTATGACCGTGTGGTCGATCTGTACCTGTTCTATAGGAGCGGAAATTTCCGGGACGATATCCCCGGCAGCCTGCAATGGGCGGACGGCATCCGGGCCTTCCCGGCGCCGCCCAACCAGGACCGGATGCAGCGCCTCGATCCTGCGGCCGACGGTATTGCGTGCCGGTGCCGGCAACCCCTTCGCCTTGCACTGGCGCACAATATCGCGGTGAACCACCGCCAAAGACGGCTTCTGCTTCTTCAGATAGACCTTGTGGATTGCCTCGCGGATCACGACTTCCACGGACTCGGGTAGGCGCCCGCTGCCCCGTCCGCCAGCGGAGCGGCCCGGAGCCAGGTCCGTCACCAAGCCCAAGCCCTTCCGCCGACGGCTGACCAGTGTGTAAACCTGACGCCGGGACAATTCCAGTTGCTGCGCGGCATCGTCTGCTGCCTGGTGGCCAACGAAATCCATCGCCGCCAACGGGCCAATAACGGCGTCCTGCCGCCGCAAACGCGCCCACTTTTCATCCGAAAGGGCCAGTAGGCCCCGTTCGGCAATCCGTGGTTCCTCGGGTGTCACGGCCGGAACTATCCGTGCTGGCGAATCTTGACCATATTTAAGGTTAGTGCAGGGGACTTCTGAATAAAATATGTTTGGTGCACCGGACTTCTGACAAAACAATGTCAGCAGTCCTCCGCACGCTGGTCATCCAGCCGTATGAAATGGTGCAGACGACTTCTGAAAATGACAAATCTTGCGAAAAATAAGATGCATCAATCGTCATAAGATC
>JABBNV010000091.1 GCA_019352125.1 Acidobacteriota bacterium
ATTTATCTGAGGCACCGAAACCATTTCGCGGGGAAATTGACATGAGGCACCACGGATCAGATGAAGTGAACAGCAGTGCCAAGTGAAGTGATCAGTGCACTTAAGCCCCGTAGTCTGGCATGCTGGTGGCATGGCTAGCCGCGCGGGCACTGTTGCCCAATCCCAGGACCTTGTAGATCTCACCCAGTTGTTGGACGCCTATTACGATCAGCAACCGGATCCCACCAATGCGGATCAGCGGGTTGCCTTTGGCACCAGCGGTCACCGCGGTTCCAGCCTCAAAACGTCCTTCAATGAGGCACACATTCTGGCCATCACCCAGGCCATTGTGGAATACCGCTCCGGCCAGGGCATTACCGGCCCGTTGTTCCTTGGTAAGGACACTCACGCCCTGAGCGAGCCAGCCCAAAACTCCGCTCTGGAGGTGCTGGCAGCCAACGGCGTCACAGTGCTGGTGGACGCTCGCCACGGCTACACCCCCACACCGGCTCTCAGCCACGCAATTCTCACCTACAACCGAGCCGGGCACACTGATCAGGCCGATGGAATTGTGGTGACCCCCTCCCACAACCCGCCCGGCGACGGCGGCTTCAAGTACAACCCGCCGCACGGTGGCCCCGCGGATTCCGATGCCACCGGATGGATTGCGAACCGCGCGAACGAGCTGCTGGAGAACAAGCTCGACGGCGTTCGGCGGGTCCCGCTGGCCACCGCGCTCAATGCTGACACCACGGACAAGTTCGATTTCCTTTCCAGCTACGTGGATGACCTGCCCAATGTGTTGGATCTGGGTGCCATTCGCAACGCCGGCGTGCGCATTGGTGCTGACCCCATGGGCGGTGCCTCGGTGGACTATTGGGGTGAGATCGGCGAGCGCCACCAGCTGGAGCTCACCGTAGTGAACCCCACCATCGACCCGCAATGGGCATTCATGACTCTGGATTGGGATGAGAAGATCCGTATGGATTGCTCCTCCCCCTATGCCATGGCTTCGTTGATCAACACGCTCAAGCCCGGTGCGGATGGCAGCGTGCCTTTTGATATCGCCACAGGTAACGACGCCGACGCGGATAGGCATGGCATTGTCACTCCAGACGGCGGCCTGATGAACCCGAACCACTATCTGGCCGTCGCTATCCAGTACCTGTACACCCACCGCACGCAGTGGCCAGCTGGAGCGTCCGTGGGCAAGACACTGGTTTCCTCCTCCATGATCGATCGCGTGGCGGAATCTCTGGGACGCAAACTCGTCGAGGTCCCGGTGGGCTTCAAGTGGTTTGTCCCCGGTTTGTTGTCCGGCGAGGGGGTTTTTGGCGGAGAAGAGTCAGCTGGCGCTTCGTTCGTCAAGAAGGACGGCTCCGTCTGGACCACGGATAAGGACGGCTTGCTCCTGGCCCTGTTGGCCTCCGAAATCACAGCAGTCACGGGCAAGACTCCCTCCCAGCACTATGGTGAACTGACCGCGGAGTTTGGGACGCCGTCGTACGCTCGCATCGATGCCGCCGCCACGCGCGAACAAAAGGCGGCCCTGGGCAAACTCTCCGCCAAGGACGTCTCGGCCACCTCTCTGGCCGGGGACCCCATCACCGCCAAACTCACCGAGGCTCCTGGCAACGGTGCTGCGATCGGCGGCCTCAAGGTCACCACGGATAACGCATGGTTTGCCGCCCGGCCATCCGGCACGGAGGACGTGTACAAGATCTACGCCGAGTCCTTCAAGGGCCCGGATCACCTCAAGGAAGTCCAGGCCGAGGCGAAGGCGCTGGTGGACGGCATCATCTCCGCCTAAGCCGAGTATGCCTGGACGAGCCGCCGGCTAGCTCAGGAGTGCGCGCCAGCTTCGTGGCGTGTGTGCGCGGGCGGCTCAAACTGGAAGGTGCTGTGCTCCACGCTGATTTCAAAATGCTTGGCCACGCATTGCTGTAGCGAGTCCAACATCTTGGGGGCGTGGCCGTCGTGAAAGCTCTCCTCGTCCAGCACCACATGGGCGGTGAGCACGGGCAGGCCGGTGGCAATCTGGGACGCGTGCAAATCATGCACCGCTTGCACGTGGTCCAGCGCCAGAATGTGCTCGCGCACAGCGGCTAGATCCAAACCGGCCGGTGTGGATTCAAGTAGCACATTCAGCGTTTCGATCAGCAGCTTGACGGTGCGCGGCAGAATCAAAGCACCAATACCCATGGCGACGACGGCGTCCGCTTGCAACCAGCCAGTGGCACCAATGATTAGGGCGGCAGCGATCACAGCCACGGAACCCAGAGCGTCATTGAGCACCTCAAGAAAGGCGGCCCGGAGGTTGAAGTTGGAGCTTCGTCCACCGGCCAGAATCAGCAGTGAGATGACGTTGCCCACCAGACCTATGACGCCAAAAACAGCCATCTCACCTGCGGCGATGGGCGTAGGTGCGAATAGCCGCTCAATGCCCTGCACCAGCACCACCAGGCCCACAGCAAGCAGCACCGCCGCCTGCGCCGTGGCGGCCAGCACCTCCGCTCGGGCAAAGCCCCACGTCCGCTTGTTCGACGCCGGCCGCGCCGTGAGCCGGGCGGCAACGAGGGCCATCGCCAGGCCCGCCGCATCGGTCAACACATGTGCGGAATCGAAGAGTAGCGCCAGGGATCCGGTAATCCACGAACCAATGAGCTGGGCAACAAAGACCAGCCCCGTGACAGTCAGAGCCAGAGCCAGCCTGCCCTGCTGTGCCCCCACCCCAGGGGAGTGTCCACCCCCTCCGTGGGAGTGCCCGTGCGAGTGTTCTGTCATAGACACGATTCTACAGGCCCGTATACCCGCTATTCTTAGCTGGCGAAGAGTCAGTTACAAAGGAGATCTCCATGAGCTTGCGGCCCGTCACCTGGACCCTGCATGGCAACGGCAAAACTATTGCCCCCGGTGAAGTTGTTGCCCCGGATGAGCGGCTCAGCTGGCCGCGCACTATCGGCATCGGCATGCAGCATGTGGTGGCCATGTTTGGGGCCACCTTCCTGGTTCCGATTCTGACGCACATGCCGCCGTCCACCACGCTGTTCTTCTCCGGTGTGGGAACCATCCTGTTCCTGCTGCTGACAGCTGGCCGAGTGCCCAGCTACCTGGGCTCCAGCTTCGCGTTCATTGCCCCCATTGCAGCATCCCAATCGCACTACGGCGTGGCCGGTGCGCTGGGCGGCGTCGTGATGGCCGGTGTGGTGCTGGCTCTGATCGGTGGATTGGTGCAGGCGTTTGGCGCAGGCTGGATCAACCGACTGATGCCACCCGCTGTCACCGGAACCATCGTGGCGCTGATTGGGCTGAATCTGGCCCCCGCGGCCAAAGCGAACTTCACAGCGGCACCAGTCACTGCCTTGATCACACTGGTAGTGATCATCCTGGTGAGCGTACTGTTCAAGGGCATTCTGGGCCGACTGTCTATTTTGGTGGGCGTGGTGGTGGGCTACCTGGTGGCCATAGCCCGCGGCGAAGTGGATTTCACGGGAATCGATCATGCGGCGTGGATTGGCCTGCCAGCCTTTGCCCTGCCGTCCTTCAACGTGGGTGTAATTGGCCTCTTTGTACCGGTTGTGCTGGTGCTAGTGGCGGAGAACATAGGCCATGTGAAGTCAGTGGCTCAGATGACCGGCCGCAACCTTGATTCCGTGGCTGGCAGGGCTCTGCTGGCGGATGGTTTGGCCACCACGCTGGCGGGATTTGGCGGCGGCTCCGGAACCACCACGTATGCGGAGAACATCGGCGTCATGGCTGCCACTCGTGTGTACTCCACTGCTGCTTATTGGGTAGCAGCCGCCACCGCGCTGCTGCTCAGCTTCTCCCCCAAGTTTGGCGCAGCGATTGCCACGGTTCCCGCGGGTGTTCTGGGCGGCGCAGCCACCATGCTCTACGGCATGATCGGCATCCTAGGTGTGCGCATCTGGGTGGAAAACAAGGTGAACTTCGCCAACCCCGTCAACCTGACCACGGCCGCCGTAGCCCTCATCATTGGCATTGCTGATTACACCTGGACCATCGGCAACCTGGTGTTTGCCGGCATCGCGCTGGGCACCGCGGCCGCGCTGGTGATTTTCCACGGTATGAGCGCCCTCGCCAAGTGGCGAGGCACCGCCGTCGCGCATTAAGCCTTTTGCCGGACGGCAGTTACTGGGGCAACAGGGCACCTGCGAAGAACTTGGCCAGCTCGGCCGTGGCCGTCAGCGGCAGCACATTAGCCACGTACTGATCCGGCCGCACCACCACCACTACGCCGCCACGGTCCAGACCCCGCTCCGTGAAGATGTCCGTGGCTCCCGCTGCGTAAACCTTCTCGTAGTCCACCAGGCCAAATGGCCCGGTGCGCGGCAGGAATACGCGGGGAACCTGGCCCAGTTCCACCTCCGTGTAGTCCTCCTGATAGATCACCTTGACGTCGAAAACCGCGTCCGCATCCGCACCTTGTGGGGTGAAGCGGGCCAGCGGGGATTCTGCTCCCGAGATCCACTCAGCCCACTGGTTGAGCAGCGAAACGCCCGCGTCGGCAGCACCCGCGTCGGTGGGGGCTTGAGAATCTGCGAAGGCGTAGATCCGCCAGCGGCCGTCCGCGCGGTGATGGTGCCCCAGCTGCACGTCATTGGCGTCGCACACCCGCACCACCGGCGCGGACTTGAAGCGCTTACCCACCGGAAACCCCGTAGCCAGCTGCTGATGGGTGGCAGGAGCAATCACCATGGACGGCTGGTACTCGGTCATGAAGCCAGCGGGGAACTCGAACGTCCGCACATAGAAGTCTTCCAGCTCCGTGGGGTCCGCCATATCCTCCGGCCTCGTGGCCATCAGCGTAGACCACTGCTTGTCAAAGTCGATCAGGTTCTTGGCAATCACCTGCCGCTCCGCAGAATAGGTTGCCAACAGGCTCTCCGGGCTCCAGCCGCTGAGCACATGCCCGAGTTTCCACGCCAGGTTGAAGCCATCTTGCATGGAAACGTTCATCCCCTGTCCGGCCTTTGCACTGTGCGTGTGGCAGGCATCGCCGGTAATAAACACCCGCGGGAGGCGACTGCCCACCTCAGCTATGGGGACGTCGTCGAACCTGTCTGTCAGGCGATGCCCCACCTCGTAGACGCTGTGCCACGCTACGGACTTCACATCCAGCGTGTACGGGTGCAGGATCTGATTGGCCTTCGCGATGATCTGCTCAATGGACGTGTTGCGAACGTTGTGCTGATCCTCTGCGGAGACAACGCCCAGGTCAATGTACATCCGGAACAGGGAACCGCCCTCGCGGGGGATCAGCAAAATGTTGCCGCCGTCGCCGGACTGAATGGCACATTTGAGCCGAATGTCCGGAAAATCCGTGATCGCCAGAATGTCCATAACACCCCACGCATGGTTGGCCGCCTCGCCCGCCATCACAGCATTGATGGAGCTGCGCACGGCACTGCGAGCGCCGTCGGCCCCCACCACGTACTTGGCTTTCACCACCCGTTCCTGGCCCTGCAACTCACCTGCCGTGTACCGCAGGCGCACCGTGACGGGGAATTCACCGCTGCCCACCTGAAGACCCACAAATTCGTAGCCGTAATCCGGCGTGATGCGGGCGGGCGAGTGTGCGGCAAACTCGGCAAAATAGTCCAGCACGCGCGCCTGGTTGACTATCAGATGCGGAAACTCGCTAATGCCCGACGGGTCATCGATGGCCCGCGCCGCACGGGCAATGTTGTGCGGGGCAGCGGGATCCGGCTTCCAGAACACGGTCTGCGTGATCCGGTAGGCCTCCGCCGTGATCCGCTCAGCAAAGCCAAACGCCTGAAAAGTCTCCACGCTGCGGGACTGAATCCCGTCCGCCTGACCGATAGCCAACCTGCCCGGGCGGCGCTCGATCAGCCGAGTCACCACACCCGGGAATTGTGCCAAGGACGCGGCAGTGATCATCCCTGCCGGGCCGGAACCAACAATCAGCACATCCATGGTGTCCGGAAGCTCCTGCGGCCGGTCGATACCACTGCCCGCCGCGTCCTGAATGCGCGGGTCACCTGACACATAACCGTGGTGGTGAAATTGCACGGGAACCTCCTTGTTCCAACCTGAACCGCCTCTGAACCGCTTTCAAACCGCCGACGGCGGCCGGTTCCACGGGCGCATCCTTAGACTAGGTGCACGTCACCTGAGGTGCAAAACGCGTGGCCGGGCGGGGTTCGGTGCTGGCGGTCCACTAGATCCCGTTGAGCGCTTCCGCCGTAGCCAGCGTCAGGTAGCGGGCAGGTTCAGCCATGGCTGCCTCCCCAGAACGAGCCACGTCCGCCGCGCTCCCGGCACAGACCACTCCATGCGCCACCAATTCCTCCCACGAAACCTCAATTCGTCCAGCGACGACGGCCACAGGGATGCCCAGATCCGCAGCGGCACCTGCTACTCGCATGGGTGCCTTGCCGGCCAACGATTGCACATCCAGTGACCCTTCACCGGTGATCACCAAATCCACCCCGGCCATGGCATCTGCCAACCCTACGAGCTCGGCCACCAAGTCAAAGCCTCGCTCCACCTTCACCTCGCCCAGCAGCGCGGAGCCACCCCCTGCAGGGCCAGTGCCACCCGCGCCCTGACTAGGCGCCGCCAGCGCCAGGAACGCCGCGGGAAATCCGCCAGCCGCCCCCGCGCCTGGTACGTTCACATTCACTCCGAAGGTGTCCTGCAGCACCGTGGCCAGCTGGCGCAGTCCCTGATCCAGCAGTTCAAGCTCCGCCGTTTCAGCACCCTTCTGCCCGGCAAAAACGTAGGCCGCACCGGAGGGACCATACAACGGGTTGTCCACATCCGTGGCCAGCCGCAGCGTCGCTGTGGACAATCTGGGATCCAGCCCCGAGGCATCAATGGTCACGGCATCGCGCAGAGATCCCCCACCCAGGGGAACTGGATTCCCGGCAGCGTCCAGGACCTGTAGCCCCAGCGCGCGCAGGGCACCGGTGCCGCCGTCCGTCATGGCAGATCCACCCAGGCCCAGCACAATCTCCGTGGCTCCGGCATCCAGGGCTGCAGCAATCAACTGGCCACAACCGTAGGAGTGAGCGCGCAGGGCGTTTTCCGGGGTGGGTTCGCAGAGCAGGTACCCGCTGGCCTGTGCCGTCTCCAGCACAGCGGTGGTGCCCCGGATGCCCCAGGCTGCCCCCGTCGGCCGCAAAATCGGGCCGACCACGGCGTTCAACCGCTCCTCATAACCTGCGGCAACGGCCGTATCCAGGGTTCCCTCACCGCCGTCGGCAATAGGCAAGGTGGTAATCACCGCATCTGGATACACGCGCAGCGCGCCCTCGGCCATGGCTGCTGCAGCCTCCGCGGCCGTCAACGTACCCTTGAATTTGTCCGGCGCAATCAGGATTCTCACCCGTTTACTCTACTTTGCCGCGCCTTCTCTGCGTCCATGTCTGCTCAACGTTACTGCGCGGCCGCTAGCGCCAATAGCCGCGAGCCCGCATTACCAGCGCCAGCACATCCGCCCGGTCCGTCATCACCGCGTCAACGCCCATGTCCAAATACTCGTTCATCTGGGCCGCCTCGTTGATAGTCCACACGTGCACGGCCATCCCCGTGCGGTGCGCTCGGCGAATCAGCCCGGGCGTGACAATGCGGAGGAATCTGTGACTCGGGGGAATCTGCAGTGCGTCCACGTCCGGCAGAATGCGCCGCAGCAGCCGCGGCGGCAGCCAGCCCAGCAACAAGAACAGCACCGTGGAACCCGCCCCGGCCGAGGACGCCGTGCGGCGACTCAACTGCCGCAGCACCGCCCGCCGTCGTCGGTCGGAAAACGACGCCACCAGCACGCGATCATGCAGGCCCAACTCCTCGATCAGCGCCGCCACACTCTGCACACTGGCCTCATCCTTGATGTCCAGATTCAGCTGCAGATCCGGGCATTCCGTGGCCAGCTGACGCAGGGTGCACAGCGGCTCCCGGTTGTTGATCCGCACGTCCTCTAGCTCCGCGTAGCGCAGCTCATTGATCGCACCCCGCGTACCGGTAACGCGCTGCAAAGTGTCATCGTGGAACAGCAGGGCAACCCCGTCTGCGGTGGTGTGCACATCCGTCTCTACGTGGCTGAAGCCCAGTGCCGCAGCATTGCGGAACGCGGCCAGCGAGTTCTCCGCCTTGCCAAAGCCTCGGTGGGCAAAGGCACGGGTCTGCAGATACTTCAGATCGTGTGGGTACGGCAGCATATCGCTCACCGTATAAGACTAGCCTTGGACGGTCACGGCGGACATTCGACGGCGAAACGCGCCAAACGCGGGTCAGCGTGGCCGAATCTCCGCGCCAGCCACCCGCTGCGCCAGCAGTGCCTCGATCACCTGGGCCACGCCGTCGTCCTCAAAATGGGGCGCCCGCTCATTTGCCGCCTCCAATGCCGCCGTGTGACCACTGGCCATGGCATAACCGCCGCCAGCCCACTGCAGCATTTCCACGTCATTGGGCATATCCCCAAAAGCAACCACGTCAGCGGCCTGAATTCCAAGCGACTGCGCGTACTGCTCCAGGGTTACGGCCTTGTTCACACCCTTTGGGCCCATCTCCAACAGGGCCTGGCTGGGCGCCGAGTGCGTCACGGACATGCCGCCCAGCACCGGCCGAGTCCTGGCCAGGAAGCTGTCCGCCGAGCCGTGGTGCGTGATAGCCAGGAACTTCACGATCCCCTGGCCATCTCCCTGCTCCCCGAGTGATTCTTCCAGCAGTGCAGGGGTAATGGCCTGGAGTGCCACCGAGGCTGGCTCCAGGAACCCCGGCTCCAGATGGAACCCCTCCAGCGTCTCCGCGGCAAACCGGGCGGACGGTTCCAGCTCCAGAATCAGCTCCCGGGCGGCCAGCACATCTTCCCGGCGCAGCAGAGAAGCAGAGAGCACTTTCTCCTCCGCCATGCTGTACACCACGGCGCCGTTGGAGCAGATTACCGTGCCCTGATGCCCCAGTTGCTCCCGCAACGGCGTCAACCAGCGTGGCGGCCTGCCCGTAACAAAGACAATCTCCACCCCAGCCTCTCGCGCCTGGGCAAAAGCCCGGACAGTCCGGGGCCGGATCTGGCCGTCGTGCCCCAGGATGGTGCCATCTATATCGCTTGCTATCAACCGCATCCAAGTAGACTATCCGCCGCTGAGCCTAGGATGGTTTCATGGTTGCCCAGACCCCTGATTCCAGGCCCGAACTGCTGGTAGTCGCGGACGCTGCTGCGTGGCGTTCGTGGCTGGATTTCAACGAGCACACGCACGAAGGCGTCTGGCTGGTGTTGGCGAAGAAGGGCACCTTGGAGCCCACCTCGCTGAGCTACGCGCAGGCACTGGAAGAGGCTCTGTGCAGCGGGTGGATTGACGGGCAGAAGAAGAGTCACAACCAGGCCACTTTCCTACAGCGGTTCACGCCGCGGCGTGCCCGATCCATGTGGTCCACCCGGAACATCGGGCTGGCAGAGTCACTGGAAAGTT
>JABBNV010000092.1:0-7962 GCA_019352125.1 Acidobacteriota bacterium
GTCTGAAGCTCGCCATGATCGCCGTTGTACGCTCAGCGATCACTCCGGAGCTCATAGCATTCTTCCGCATACTCATCGCGGAGCATGAGCGTCGAGCGCAACTAGCAGGCGTCGTCGAACGAGCACGGCGTGAAGCGGGTGCGCCTGATGTGGTGAGTCTGCTGGCCCCTTTTATTGATGCCGTTGGCAAAGAGCGAAACGTAGAGTTTGCCGATACGGAGCACTGGGTCATCCTGCTACTCCGGCTTGCCGCTTCCTCCATTCAGTTCGACATCCTGTCAGCAGAATTCACACCGAGCCAAATGCTAGTCCGCACGCACGTACGCCTGATAGTGGACATTTTTGTCAACGGCGCGCTCCCCGTGAGTGGTGGGCGTGCCGCACTACCGGACGGATACGACGAATACCCGTGGGGACCAGCTTTCGAGCGCGCCACGGACCCTTAACCGCCCACTCGCGATATAGTGTACTGTACGGCACAGTACAATCATGGCGAGCCTTTTCTTTCGAACGGAGACACAACATGCGCATTGCAAACCTGAACGGGCGCGCGGCACTCATTACGGATGCTGGCGCCATTGACATCGCTTCGGCCTCGGACGGAGCCTTTGGCCCGGACCCTATGAGCATTTACACACAGTGGAGTGAATTCGTTGCCTGGGCGCCCACCGCCTCTCTCGAGGGCGCCACGGCATGGGAACAAGCGGATCTGGGAATCCCCGTCCCCCGGCCACCCCAGATCCTGGCGATCGGCGTCAACTACAAGGACCACGCCGCTGAGGCTGGCATTCCGGCGCCCGATGAGCTGATCGTGTTCACCAAGTTCCTCTCCTGCCTGGCAGAGCCCAATGCCACCGTTGAACTTCCCAGCGAGGATGTGGATTACGAGACGGAGATTGTGGTGGTCATCGGCAAGGCGGGCCACCAGATCGCCAAGGAGGATGCATGGTCCCACGTAGCGGGAATCTCCGTGGGCCAGGACTACTCCGAGCGCACTATTCAGCGCAGGCCGCCGGTACCTCAGTTCTCCCTCGGCAAGTCGTTTCCAAACTTCGGCCCCTTCGGCCCCTTCGTCGTCACACCGGATGAGTTTACAGATCGGGATGCAATCACCTTTCGGGCCACACTCGCCCGTCCTGGCGAGGAGCCAATCACCCTGCAGACAGGAAACACGAACCAGCTGTTCTTCCCCATCGACGAGTCGATTCACCGGCTGTCCAAGATTGTGACGCTACTGCCTGGCGACATCATCTTTACTGGAACACCCGCCGGCGTAGGACTCTCTCGAGGCATCTTGATGCGCCCCGGGTATCAGCTCACTACCACGCTCGACGGCGTCGGCTCCTTCACAAATGAGTTTGTAGCCCAGGTGGAATCTCGATGACGGAGATGCCAGAGATTACGTGGGCGCCCACGGAGCAAAGTATCCGAGCAACCAACCTCTGGTCCCTTCGCAATCACGTCATCGAGCATTACGGCGTCACTCTTGACGACTATCCCGCCTTCTGGTCCTGGTCCGTCACCGAGCCTGCTTCCTTCTGGGCTGCGGTCACCGAGCATGCGGGACTCATCGGTGACGGCCTCACCGGCCCCGCCCTCATCGAAAACCGTTTGCCGGGAGCTGTGTGGTACCCAAATGCTCGGCTGAACTACGCCGAGAACGTGCTGCGCTGGAGCGCCATTCAAGGTGACGAGATTGCCGTCGTCGGGCTCGAAGAAGATGGCAGCCGGCTTGAATGGACGTGGACGGACCTGGTAGAGCGCACCGCAGCATTGGCTGCTGCCTTGCGGGACCACTCCGTGGGCGTCGGGGACGTGGTGGGCGGAATCTTCCCCAACGGGCCCCAAGCAATTGTTGCACTCTTGGCAACAGCGGCAGTCGGTGCAATTTTCTCCGTTTGCTCGCCGGACTTCGCAGCATCCGCAATCGTGGACCGACTGACCGATCTTGCCCCAAACGTGTTGTTGGCGTCTTCTGGTTACACGTTCAAGGGAAAGAGCATCAACAGCCGACCTCTGGTGGAGGCTGTCCGTGCGGATCTCCCGGGCCGCCCTGCGCTTGAATGGGTGGACGGGAACCTCGACCTATTCCCACCCGCGGAGCCAGCTTACGTGCGCGTAGCATTCAACCACCCGCTATGGGTCCTGTTCTCCTCCGGAACAACGGGAGCGCCCAAAGGAATTGTGCACGGGCACGGCGGGATCCTGCTGGAGTCAGCTAAGGGCATCGGCCTGCAGTTCGATCTAGGCCCGGGTGACCGATACTTCGCGGCAGCCAACACCTCATGGATGGTCTGGAATACCCTGGCCAACACGCTCTCCACCGGTGCATCCATCGTCACCTTCCCCGGCGCTTCGGCGTGGCCTGATGCTGACCGTCAGTTCGCCATAGTGGCAGAGACTGATACAACGATGCTTGCCACGGGTGCTGCGTACCTGGCCCTCGTAGAGAAATCCGAGCTCAGGCCAGCAGACCGGTACAACCTCAGTAGCCTGCATACCATCATGTCCACCGGGTCCGTCCTCTCTCCCGGTACGTGGAAGTGGGTCCATGACGCGGTCAAACACGACGTCCATCTCACCAGCGACTCGGGCGGCACCGACATTTGTTCTGGCTTCATCGGCGGGAATCCTTGGCAGAGCGTTCACCTCGGAGAGCTTCAGGGGCCCACACTCGGCTCGCCCGTTGAAATCCGGACGGACGGACGTCCCGCCCAGCAGGATGAGGTCGGGGAACTGGTGCTGACCGGACCTATGCCCTCGATGCCGGTGCGCTTCTGGAATGACGCTGACGGGGAGAAGTATCGCCACGCCTATTTCGAGGCTGACCCCCGTGTATGGACGCACGGCGATTGGATCAGCCGTACGGCAAACAACGGAATCGTCATTCACGGCCGCAGTGACGCCACACTCAATCGTGACGGAGTACGCCTTGGCAGCGCTGACATTTACGCCGCGCTCCAGGGCATCGCTGAGGTCCGCAACGCCGTCATACTGGGCATCGAGATCCCCGGTGGCAAGTATTGGATGCCACTGTTTGTGGAGTTGGTTGAGGGCGTGACGCTGACCGATGAACTGGCGGATCACATCCGTCAGGTGATTCGCGGACGGACCAGCGCGCGGCACGTTCCCGACGCCATCGAGGCGGCCCCCGGAATCCCCATCACCCACGCGGGTAAACGCATCGAGGTTCCGCTGAAAAAGCTGTTCCTCGGTGCCCCGGCGGAACGCGCTGTGAACCGCAGCTCACTGCAGAATCCTGAGGCTATCGACTGGTTCGTAGCCCGGGCCACTTCATTCAGAGCCAACGAAGGGATGTTATGACCATGACACGCCAGGACAATGACGTCGACGTGATCATTGTGGGCCAGGGCAGTGTGGGCCTGATGCTATCGCTGGCGCTGGCCCAACGTGGCCACCGCGTACTTGCAGTAGAGCGCCACACCAAACCGTATGCACTTCCCCGCGCCGTCCACTATGACCCGGACGTGAACCGATTCCTTGCCTCCCTCGGCATCACCGCGCAGGAGCAGGCAACCTTCGGCGAGACGTGCCTGAGCTACGACTGGCTCACCGCGGACAAGCAACTCCTCCTCACCTTCCGTTCAGACCCTGAGGGGAATCAGGGCTGGCCGGACTCCACTATGTTTGCCCAATCTGGACTCGAGGACTCTCTGCGGAAACATCAGAAAGCAGTCCCCACACTCGACGTTCGTTGGGGCACGGAGCTGACAGCCTTCTCGCAAGACGACGACGGCGTCACGGCCACCATCGCTGGCACGGATGGCCCACAGACGGTCCGTGCAAAGTTCATGGTTGGTGCCGATGGAGCGAACTCCGTGGTCCGTCAGCTAGCCGGCTTGCCAATGGAGGATCTGGGATTCAGTTCTGACTGGCTCGTGATGGATCTGAAGATGCCGGAGCGCCAATGGGTGCCCGTCAACGGGCAAATCTGTGATCCCATGAGGCCCACGTCCTGTGTGTCCGGCGGCCCCGGTAGGCGCCGTTTCGAATTCATGCTGATGCCAGGGGACGATCCAACCACGTTCGCCACACCCCAGACGGCGTGGCGGCTCGCTGCTCCGTGGAATGTTGGCCCTGACGAGGCCGAGTTGGAGCGTCTGGCAATGTATACATTTCATGCCCGCTGCGTAACGCGTTGGAGCGAGGGCCACGTCTTCATTGCTGGGGACGCCGCCCACCAGATGCCCCCGTTCTTTGGGCGCGGCATGGTCTCTGGTGTCCGCGATGCGGTCAACCTTGCATGGAAGCTCGACCATGTTCTTCAGGGCTTTGCCCCGCTGACATTGCTGGACACCTACGGACCGGAGCGCAATGCACATATTCAATATGCGCTCGGCATGTCTCTGGAGCTGGGCCGCCTCATGACCGAGACGGACCCTGAGAAGGCGGCGGAACGGGACGCATATTTCCTCGCGAAGGGGCCCGATCCCAGAGATGCAATGCCACCGTTGCCACCGGAAATCCTGGGCCCTGGATTTTTCCCCAGCGGCGCACCCGGGGATGACCCTATCGCGGGCAGAATCGGTGTACAGGGCCGACTCCGCGGCATCGATGGGCGCGTCTCGAACGCGGACACGATTAGCTGGGGTGAGCACATCGCCTTCGTGGACGCGCGGCACCTTACCGAAGCAGAAGCGCAGCGAATCCGCGCTGCAAAACCCAAACTAACCCCAGGAAAAGTGATCGAAATTGTACCAGCAGGTACTCCGGCGCGTAACGATCACAGCGGTGAAGACATGGATCAGCGCTACACCGCAGTCTTCGACCAGACCGGCACAGTCGCCATTGTCTACCGTCCTGACTTTCACGGTTTCGGATCCGCCCGCACCATCGAGGAAGCTATCAGCCTTCTCGCTGCCCTCGACCCACACCTCATCAAGGAGCCAGCATGAGCACCATCAAAGATGACGACGCAGTCATCATTGCTACAGCCCGCACCCCTATCGGTCGCGCCCGCAAGGGTGGGCTCGTTAACGTACGCGGCGACGAGCTTGCACGGCAGGCCTTCGCCGCTGTCATTGGCAAGATTCCGGGGCTATCCATCTCTGACGTGGATGACCTGATGCTGGGAACAGCTGCCCCGGAGGGTGAACAGGGTTTCAACATGGCACGCGTCGTAGCGACGCTCCTCGGGTATGACGGCCTACCGGGCACTACGGTCAATCGGTTCTGCGCTTCTTCTATCCAAACCACTCGAATGGCCTTCCATGCCATCCGCGCAGGCGAAGGTGATGCCTTCCTCGTGGGTGGAACCGAGTCCACCTCAAGAGCTCTGCCCCCTACCTCGGCTGGCAATACAACGTTCGACGACGCGGCACTGCGCACACAACAGGCCATGCTGGACGGCCGTCCCTGGCACGACCCCCGCGAGGACGGTCTGGTCCCGGATGCATATATCCAAATGGGCCACACCGCAGAATACGTTGCTCGACTTCACGGCGTGAGCCGCGCTGACCAGGACGAGTACGCAGCCCGCTCCCAACGGCTCGCAGCTGACGCGCAGGCCAACGGTTTCCTGGCCCGAGAGATCACCTCGGTGCAGCTCCCAGATGGATCATTGTTTGAGGTTGATGATTCATTGCGCGCTGGCACTACGCTGGAAGCGCTGGCACAGTTACAGCCGGCATTCTCCCCTGTGGGCACGGTGACAGCAGGCAACGCGTGCCCGTTGAACGACGGCGCATCGGCAGCACTTGTTGTCTCGGGACGCTACGCAAAGGCGAACGGCCTTACGCCTCTTGCGCGCATCGTCTCAACCGCAGTCAGCGGCCTCTCCCCCGAAGTTATGGGGCTGGGCCCAGTGGAATCCTCGCAGCGCGCTCTCAAGCGCGCTGGCCTGGGAATCGATGATCTTGATTTGATCGAAATCAATGAGGCATTCGCTGTGCAAGTTCTGGCATCTGCCCGCGAGCTTGGAATCGACATCGATCGTCAACTTAATCTTCGCGGTGGAGCCATCGCCATCGGTCACCCGTTCGGTGCCACCGGAACTCGACTCATCGGAACACTCATCAACGGTCTTCAGACGGATGATTCGACATTGGGTATGGCCACCCTCTGCGTGGGTGGCGGTCAGGGCATGGCGATTGTGCTCGAGCGCTTGAACTGACGAAATTTGTGGGTAGTTGCTCTATATCTGCACTGCTCAGTCCAGTACACTTTATTCAAACGCAGTTTATGGAGATGACATGACCAACACCACGGACACTACAGCCCCTACAACCCAGCTCCCTTCTGGTCCCCCGTCAGTGCCGCCCACCGGCCTACCATCGGGGCCCCCGGCAGGCTTTGCTCCCGGGCCGCCTCCGGAGCGCGCCACACCGCTTGAACCTCAAGCCGGACGCCACCTCACCGAGAACGGCAAGCGGATAACTGAAGGCGTCAAGGCGTTGCACTCCCGCATCCGAGAACTTGCACCTGAGGCGGAAAAGCAGGGCAAGCTCAGCCAAGAAATCATCCAGGCTCTGACCGACATTGGTCTCTACCGCGCCACTGCACCCATTGAATACGGGGGCTATGCGTTGGGCGCACGGGACATCGCAGAGATTTCCACTGAACTCGGCAAAGCCGATGCGGCTGCCAGCTGGACGTTCCTAGTAGCCACCAGCCTGCGCATGGTGAGCACCTTCCCTCAACCACTCGTCGATGATCTCTACAGTCGTTTCGATGGCCACGTTGGCCCGCTCGCAGCGGGAGGCTCAACCTTTGCCGCGATCACAGGCAAGGCAGCACGCGTCGAAGGCGGTTGGACCGTAGAGGGTAAATGGACCTACGCCTCAGGGAATCACGACGCCGCATGGCTGTTTGGTGGAGCAGCATGGAGCGATGGAGAACGCTCAGGGCACGCCATCATCCTGATGGACCCCGCGGAACTCGAACGCCTTGATGACTGGCATGTCTCCGGCATGGCCGCATCGGATTCCAACTCCATCGTGACCACCAAACCGATCTTTGTGCCGGACCACCACTTCGTTGATATGGCCGCGCTTCCCTTTTATATGGATCACGGGGCGGACCGATTCACGGGCCTCGCCTACGAAACGAAAGTCCGGGCTTCGAGCACGACGGCGTCGATCGTCCTCATCTCGGCCATTGTGGGGATGGCTGAAGGTGCGTTCGAACTGTTCCAGGATCTTGCACCCAAGCGGAAGCCATTCAGCCCGCCCTATGACTCCATCGCAGAGATGGCATCAAGCCAGGTTGCGGCAGCAAAGGCCAGGGCGCTCATCAATCTTGCGAAGTCGACAGTACTTTGGCACGCCGATGAGATCGATCACCTGGCCACCCTGCGCGAAGACTATACAGCTGGCGAAGAGGCACAGTTAACTGTTGACCTGGCCATGGCAGGTCAGTTTGCGAAGGATGCTATTGACATCATCTTGCGACTCGTGGGCTCCTCCGCCATGGCTCTCTCAAGTCCGTTGCAGCGATTCTCACGAGATGCAGCTGTGATTCTGTCCCACGGCGCCTTGCGCTTGGAGTCTGTAGCCGAGGTCAGTGGCCGGCGCCTGCTTGGTCAGCCGCCGTTCGATATGTTCGCTGCTGGGCTACAAAACAAGGCCACCCAGAAATAAGCAACTGATGCCGCCGAATATCGGCGGCCTCAGTTGCTTAGCGACGTGACGTCGTCGTCGTTACTGTTGATGTTGTTGTTGTTGTCATTGCTATTGATGGAGTGGAGCCTGAGGCTTGAGTATGGGCAGCAGCACTTGGTCCACGAACCCCACCAGATAGTCATGGTCCGGGCCCACTCCCTCAGCGAGTTGGCGGGCCAGTGAGATCGACAGCAGGATGTGGTGCGCATAGCGGCTCGCGGATTCCGTGGGGACAATCTCCCCCCGTTCGCCAGCGCTTTGA
This sequence comes from Acidobacteriota bacterium, assembly GCA_019352125.1. Taxonomy (GTDB): domain Bacteria; phylum Actinomycetota; class Actinomycetes; order Actinomycetales; family Micrococcaceae; genus JABBNV01. The sequence continues at coordinate 7,882 of JABBNV010000092.1, forward strand.
ATGGCACGGTCAAGCGGCGTGATGGTAGGGCCGGAGAGCTCCAGTCGCATCGCCTCAGCAAGGATCGAATCGCGCAGGCTT
>JABBNV010000092.1:7972-9409 GCA_019352125.1 Acidobacteriota bacterium
CAATATCCGCCAGGTCACTAATCACCGTCAGCAGATCGCCTCGCAACGACCCCGTACTTGGTCTGGCGGGTGGCCCCGTGCGGTGCGCCTTCAGCGCGGCGATGACCAGCCCTGACTTGCCACTCCATTGCCGGTAGATAGTGGCCGTGCTGCATTTTGCGCGGGCTGCCACGGCCGGCATGGTGAGCCCCTCGTAACCCAGCTCGCCCAGCAGGTCAATCGCCGCACGCAGGATCTCACTCTCACGAGAAGCACCCAGGCGGGACCTCCGAGCACCGCTCGTGGCAGACTTCATGGACATCCTCAGCGCCTCCTGGCGGTTCGTCGAAGCTCGTCTAGAAACACTACCTGACGGGGAATCCTCACCGTAGCAAGTCCTCCCCGCCAGCTGTGGACGATGCTGTTAGAACTCATCCTCATCGACGTAGCTTTCGTAGGGCTCTGGAGCCCAGGTTAACGCCTTCGGATCCCACGATGGGGAGTAGTAGACCTGAAATCGAGGGTCAGTATCTGGAGCAAACTCTCCGCCGGGGCGGGGCGGCCGCGGCAGTGTCCCCTTCGTGTAGCTTTGGTCGTAATCCGAGATGAACGTGGCAGAGTTGCGGAGCTTCCATGCCCTCCACTGCCCTTCCTCGTACACGAAAACGGCGTGGTACCTGCCCCAATACCAGAACCCGTGGAGAGGATTTCCCTCAATCCAGCCAAAATGATGAGCCTCGGCGCCCGGGCTAATCCATGCTGCCTTCGCCGTCTTTCCGTCTGCCGCAACCTCGATGACCGGAGTGGATAGCAGGTGCTCCACATACTCCCCGGCAAGGTCACGAGGAGGCATATCCTTGTCCAGCGCGCCAACGAATGCGCGCTCCGCCGCGTCATGCCCTACGTATCTGCCGAACGGAAATTCGATCACGGTATCCGGCCGAGTACTGAACATGGGAACGATCTTTTCATTCGCGTAGGCGGAATGGTAGAACTCCATTCGGCCCATGAGGTTGCCTACTTCGTGGACTGCTTCCATGCGGAAGAGTCGCCGTTCAAACTGGTTCACGTCATTCATCGCGGTCCTTTGCTGGATCATCGTCGCGTATGCGCCCGACATAGAGGAAGACGTCTCGCGGTCGAGTTCAATTCATACAGCTAAAGCGCTCAACATCTCCCTCTGTACTGTACAGTACAGTGTGCAAGTTGAGTGACATGCTGCTCATCAATCTGCCGCGTTGGTCAGCGATTGAACGCAGGGCCCCACGGGTAAGCATCGTAACCGGCCGGGAGCTCAGCTTTCTTGCCGCCACGAGGGAAAGCGCCGTTAACAAAGATGCCAACCACTAGGCGGACATGCATGCGAAGGAGATCCTCGGTGGGCCGGAAGTCAGAAATGAGCATGTCGAACTGCAGGGCGGGCGCACAGAGGCGCAGAAGTACGATCACCCACTGCTC
>JABBNV010000093.1:0-1191 GCA_019352125.1 Acidobacteriota bacterium
GGGAGGGGCTGGGGCTTCCTGAAAGCGGATCCCGTTCCGTGGCGAGAGCCGGCCGGAGGATCTTGGCACTGCTCATTGACTGGGGCCTCAGCATGCTGATCTGCCACTTATTGTTCGCAGACAACCCCCTGGGCAATCTCGGCATTTTCGCGCTAATGCAGGTGCTGCTGGTGGGCACGGCCGGGTTCAGCATTGGGCATCGAGTAGCGGGAATCCACGTGGTGCGGTTGGACGGCCGTCCAGTGGGGCTGCTGGCCGCGCTGGTCCGCACAGTACTGATCTGCCTGATTATTCCCGTAGTGATTACAGACGCAGATCACCGCGGTGTTCATGACCGAGCCATGAACACCATTTTGATCCGGCTCTAACCCGATCCGGGTCTAGCGTCCTCGTGCGGCCTTGCGGTCCGGGCGTGCCTTGTACGGATCAATGCCCTTGGGAATTGGCAGTTTGGTGCCCATCGATGAGAGGCGCTTATCAACAGCGCCAACCTCAACCTTGGTGAGTACAGGCTTGTACTTGTTCATGGTGCGCGTAATCTTACTCAACTCGATCTGGCCCTCGCCGCGACCGGACTGCAGCACATGCACCGTGACGTTGGGGAGAATGCGGTTCAGTTTCTTGCGCTCGGCATCAATCAGTGGGCGGACGCGGTGCGTGGGCCCCTCGCTCACTAGTACGACGCCGGGACGCCCCACAGCACGGAAAATCACGTCTTGCGTGCGAGCGTTTACAGCCACCGGCTGCTCCTGCACAATCCATCCGCGTCGGAGGGAACTGAGCGCCGCGCCTGCCGCGCCTGGCTGGCCCTCAATCTGAGCGAAGGCCGCCCGTTCCGCTCGGCGGGACATGATCAGCAATGCGGCCAACAGGCCCAACGGGATACCCAGGATGAGCCCGGTGACCCAGTTGTTGAAGATAAAGCCAATAACCAGTGCCACGGCCACCACAGCCAGGAAAACCAGCAGCATAAGCCAAACCATGTTGGGGTCATGCCTGCGGGTCATGGTGAAGATGTCAAAGAACTGCTTCATCCGGCCCGGTCGCTTGGCAGCCGCACCCTCCTTGGGCTTGCGTGAAAACAAGCGCCGCTTGGGGGTAGGGCTGGCAGAGGACGTCGCGGAGTCTGTGGATTTGGCCATAGTGGTTTTATTCTACCGGTTCTTAAATGGCTGGCGTGCTGGCTCCCAT
>JABBNV010000093.1:1201-3174 GCA_019352125.1 Acidobacteriota bacterium
ATGGAGCCAGCACGCTGGTAGCGGACAAGCGGTTGTGTTAGCCGGCAGCGATCAAGCTAGATGCCTCTTGACGCGTTGTTCCTGAATCCTCGATGCCCTCGGCAATGTGCGCCAAGTGCTCCGGAATATCCAGGCCCTTCTTGCGCATTGCCGTGGCCCACAGGCGGCCAGCACGGTACGAGGAACGGACCAGTGGTCCACTCATAACGCCCAGGAAGCCGATCTCTTCGGCCTCCGTTGCCAGCTCCACGAATTCCTGCGGCTTGACCCAGCGATCCACGGGGAGGTGCCGCTCGGACGGGCGCAGGTACTGGGTAATGGTGATCAAATCGCAACCAGCAGAATGTAGATCCCGCAATGCCTCGGAGATTTCCTCGCGAGTCTCACCCATGCCCAGAATCAGATTGGATTTGGTGACCATCCCGGCGTCGCGGCCCTGAGTGATGACATCCAATGAACGCTCATACCGGAATGCGGGGCGAATGCGTTTGAAGATGCGGGGCACTGTTTCCACATTGTGAGCGAAGACCTCTGGCTTGGAGTCACAGATGGCTGCAATATACTCCGGCTTTCCGGAGAAGTCCGGGATCAACAGCTCCACTCCGGTGTTGGGGTTCAGCTCATGAATCTTGCGCACGGTTTCTGCATACAGCCACACGCCCTCGTCTTCGAGGTCATCGCGGGCTACGCCGGTAACTGTGGCGTAGCGCAGATCCATGGACTGCACACTGCGTGCGACCTTGGTAGGTTCAAAACGGTCCATCGGGGAGGGCTTGCCAGTGTCAATCTGGCAGAAGTCGCAACGGCGCGTGCACTGCGCTCCACCGATCAGGAAGGTTGCTTCGCGGTCTTCCCAGCATTCAAAGATATTGGGGCAGCCTGCCTCTTCGCAGACGGTGTGCAGGCCTTCTTTTTTGACCAGATTCTTCATCGAAATGAACTCCGGCCCCATAGTGACCTTGGCCTTGATCCATTCAGGCTTTCGCTCTACGGGGGTTTGCGCGTTTCGAGACTCGATCCGCAGCATCTTGCGGCCTTCGGGTGCCAGCGTCACAGTTGAGCTCCTTCTGCCTGCGCCGTCACGGCGGAAGCTGTTGTATCGGTTTCAGGAGAGCCAATCAGGACTTCCTGCCGTTTTTTGAATTCCTCGATGACTCGCGGAACCAAATCATGCGCACTGACGTACTGGCCGGTTTCGGCCAAGATGGAGGTGACTCCGGCGTCCGCAATTCCGCAGGGGATGATCACCGAAAATGGGCCCAACTCATTGCTGGCGTTGATGGCAATGCCATGCATGGTGACGCCGTTGTGGACGCGAATACCGATGGCGGCGATTTTCCGGGTTGGGCCCTTGGCATCCGCTTCGATCCAGATACCTGCGCGCCCGTCAACACGGGTGCCCACCAAGGAATAGTCCGCCAGGACCGCAATGATGATGTCTTCCAGAACGTGAACGTATTCCCGGATTTCGTGTGGATCCCGCATTTTGAGAATGGGGTACACCACCAGCTGTCCGGCTCCGTGCCACGTGAGTTTGCCGCCGCGATCCACAGCCACCACCGGAGTGCCGTCCATGGGACGTTCGTGATCCTCGGTGCGTTTGCCAGCTGTGTACACGTCCGCGTGTTCCAACAGCAGTACTGTGCTAGGCGCCTGGCCGTCAACTACCTGCTGGTGCAAGGCGCGTTGCGTTTCCAGGGCCTGCTCGTAGTCACTCAACGCTGGGGCAAATCCGAGTTCCGAAAACGCAAGGCTCATGGGTTCAAGGGTAGACCTGATGTCCCCGGTGGAGATAATCCGTGACCCCCGGAGGGCTACCTGTGGATAACTTCTGCAGAAATTCGGGATCTGGGCTATCACTGAGCTATGGATGAAGGAGCTCAGGACGAGGTAATGCCACGGGTGCCCTCGGTGTCCGGATATTGGGTGCAGCGGTGCATAGGCGTTGGCTCTTCGGCGAGTGTTTGGTTGTT
>JABBNV010000093.1:3184-3897 GCA_019352125.1 Acidobacteriota bacterium
GCACGACGGCGCCACTGATGTAGCACTGAAATGCTGGCATGGCGGCGGAATCACTCTCTTGGAAGAGGACGAATTGGCGCGTGAGGTACGGATTGCTAGCGCCTATTCGCATCCGCATTTGTTACGTGTGCATGCTCTGGCGCCCGTACGTTGGGAAAGACCAGCCGAGGCTATGCGAATCGGAGACGGCATTTCACCTGGTCCCGGCGCTACGCCACCTGTACCAACGGCACGGGTGGGGCTTTTGCTAGATTATGCGGCTGGTGGGTCCTTGGGGCATTTAGTCAGGGCGCGGGGCCCGTTGAGTATCGGTGAGGTCATTACCGTGCTGACTCCACTGGCACAGGTGCTGGATTACCTGCACAGCGAGGGCGTAGTGCACGGGGATGTCTCGCCCGGCAACGTGCTCTTGGATGCGCATGGCAGGCCCCTTCTGGCTGACTTTGGTCTGAGCTCGCTGGCCGCAGAGCGGGCGAAAGTCAGAGGCGGCACGGCTGGATTCACAGCTCCCGAGCTGGAGCGGGGAAACGGTGGACTCGACCGCACAATTTCCCCCGATTCCCCGCCTTCGTCCGTTGCACCGTCCCGACGTGTCGGGGGTGCCGCGCTGCCCCCAACAGCAATGGCTGCCGCTGCTGACATCTATGGCCTGGCCGCGGTGGGTTGGTATGCACTCACGGGCGTTCCGCCGGGAGAAACTCGGCTGCGAGCGC
>JABBNV010000093.1:3907-4596 GCA_019352125.1 Acidobacteriota bacterium
TGGACGAAGATCCGCGAGCCCGCCCCAACGCTGGGGTATTGGCCACGGCTTTGTATCGCTGTGCGCCTGCTGAACCGGTGGATTTGGTGGGCGCAGTTCATCCGTCCGTGATTCCGGAATTGCTGACCCGCAGGCCAGCGGCTAAGCCACGGGGATGGCGGAGTGTGCCTGGCGCTGTGCGCCGCCGAGCCCGTCGCAAGCCGCCGTCCCCACAGGAACGCACCTCACGCCGCAAATTGCGCACGCAGAGCCCCGAGCCCAGACGCGCCACCAAATCCGCGCATCGGCACGTACTCAACTCCACTGACGGTGCCCGCCGTTCACAGCCAAAACTAGTGAGGTTGATTCGCTGGCTGGCTGCTGGAACCGTTCTGGCGCTCACCGCATCGGCCTGCTTCTTGTTACTAACCAAGGCCGCCGAGCCCAACAGGACGGCCCAGCCGGCGCCAGCCACCACATCCGCACAGAAACCGCTCGCCACCATGGCTTTGCCTGACCACACCCGCGTTCAGCTGATGGCAGCGGATCCGGTAGAGGCGTTGAGTGGACTCGCGTGGTTGCGATCGTACGCGCTTTCGTCGGGCCAGCTTGAGCTCTTGAAACAGGTGAACGTTCCGGATTCTCCGGCGGCAGCGGCAGATTCATCCCTAGGTGATTCGCTCCAGAAAACGGGTCACATTTTGGTGGGT
>JABBNV010000093.1:4606-9348 GCA_019352125.1 Acidobacteriota bacterium
CAATTTCCGACTCAAAGGTGGTTAACAATGCCCACGACGTTGCATCCGTTGAGGCCACAGTGGCCTACTCCGGGTTCGTGGAACAAGACGCTTCCGGTGCCGTGGTAGCAACCCAGCCCGCCGCTTCTCCTCTGCGTCTTACGTTCGCCCTGCGATTACAGGAAGGCCGCTGGAAGATCTCCTCAATTGCCGGCGCTTAGCCGCCACACCTGCTGGGCGCAGTGCGGATGCTTGGCGTTTCGTTGCTAGCTGCGGGTCAGGCCACGCACCAACCACTGCGCGGCGGTGCGGGCGTCCGGATGCTGGAAGGTGAACCCGTGTTCCACTAACACGGACGGTGTGGCCAGGGTGCTGGTGAGCAGCAGCTCCGAGGCCATCTCGCGCAACGCCGTGCGCAATACGAATTCCGGCACCTGTGCAATAGTTGGCCGGTGCAGAGCCTTGCCCAGTTCTTTGACTATCTCCCCCATGGTTGCTGGCTCCGGACTACACAGATTTACCGGCCCACTGATGGGTGCCGTGAGCAGGTAATCCACGGCGGAAACCTGATCAGCAAGGGTGATCCACGGCCACCATTGCTTCCCGCTGCCCAAGGGGCCGCCCAACCCCACACGCAGCGGCAAGAGCAACTTGGCAAGAGCGCCGCCACGGGGGCTAAGCACCACCCCAGTGCGCATCAACACAGTGCGAGTTTCCGGCGGAGCTTGCTGGGCCGTGGTTTCCCACACACGGCACAGGTCCGCAAGGAACGAGTTTTGCCCCACGGGTGTGGCTTCGGTTGCAGCATCCTGAGTATGGGTGCCGTAGAAGCCCGTAGCTGATTGGCTCAGAAAAACAGCGGGAGGGGTAGCTGCTGCCCGCATGGCTTCAACCAGTGTTTGTGTAGAGGCTATCCGTGAAGAATAGAGCCGTTCCTTGAACCCTGAGGTCCACAGCTGCCGCCCCAGACTTTCACCCGAGAGGTTGACTACCGCGTCTACCCCTGCCAGCACCGCGGGGTCCATCGTTCCGTCAATGGGGTCCCAGCCGAATTCCAAACTGGTCTTGGGAGCACGCCGCACCAGGGTCCGGACCTCGTGGCCATTGCTGGACCACTGCTGCTTGAGTGCCGTACCAATGAGCCCGGAGCTTCCTGAAATCAAGATTCGCATACCTTCATCTCATCACGATTCCCTTGAGATTTGCATGACAAAGTTTTTTACGTCTCGCTGGCAGAGTTCGGCACCACATTATGTCCTCGCACTATGGATAGGATCGAGAGATGACTTCATCGAGTTACTTCCGTTACCCACACCTGCATGATGATCTGATTACTTTTGTGGCCGAGGATGATGTGTGGCTGGCCCCCATTTCTGGCGGCCGGGCCTGGCGCGTTTCCTCGATGGGCCTCCAAGCGCGCAACCCACGGTTTAGCCCGGACGGGCGTACGTTGGCCTGGACCGTAGTGCAGGGGAGCGCGCCTGAAGCAGTGGCCGCTTCTGTGGACGGCGGGGACTACCGCCAGCTGAGTTACTTCGGAAATGCCAGTACCAAGGTGCGTGGATTCACGCCCGACGGCGACGTATTGGTCACCAGCTCCTTCGAGGAAGCCGATTCACGGCTCGCGTGGGCCTATGCCCTCCCGCTGGATGGCAGCGAACACCAACAGCTGCCCTACGGGCCCGTAGAGACCGTCGCTTTTGGCCCGGTGATCGGCGACGAGCGCCCAGTGCTGCTTTCCTCCGTCTTGTCCCGCGAGCCAGCATGGTGGAAGCGATACCGCGGGGGCACAGCCGGCAAGCTCTGGCTGGACGCTGACGGCTCTGGAGAATTTGAACGTCTGCTTTCGGACCTCGATGGCAACCTGACCGATGCCATGTGGATTGGAGACAGGCTGGCCTTCCTCTCGGACCATGAAGGATACGGCAATGTGTACTCAGTGACGGCAGCGGGCAATGACTTGCGTCGGCACACTGATCACGAAGGTTTCTACGTTCGGCACGCCAGCACTGATGGAGCCCGCGTGGTTTTTGAATCCGCCGGAAACCTGTTTGTGATGGATTCGCTAAACAGCGAACCAGTGCAGCTGGCGATCACCCTGGGCTCTGCCTCTACCGGCCGCCGTCCGCGGTTGGCTAACGCTGCCGCGCACCTGGGCGAGGTATTCCCGGATCAGACCGGGCGGGCCAGCACTGTTGAAGTCCACGGCACCGTGCACTGGCTCACCCACCGCGAAGGCCCCGCACGCGTCATCGAGTCCACACCCGGCGCGCGGGCACGGTTGGCTCGGCCGCTGGGGGATGATCATGCCATTTATGTTGCCGACCATGACCAGGTGGAAGCCCTCTATATTGCCTCTACCGGGCCGGGTACAGGCTCTCATACACCGCGGGAGGCAGCCACTGCCGGGTCGGCGAAAACGGATCCGGCAACAGTGTCGGACAGTGCTGACAGTGTATCGCCCGAGGAAGGCAATATTGCCGACACCGAAGCGGCCTTGCCCGCGCCGGTGTCCGCAGCTGGGGTGAACATGGGGCCGTCGGGAGGCGTAGCTAGCGCTGTGCCAGCCACGGCCGATAAGCCTGCCTCCGCGAGCCAGAATTCCTCCGCCTCCGACGAAGATGCGGACGCATCGGCTACCGGCAATGCTCAGTCTACGGACCAGGTTGCCAGCAAGGATGCTCAGCAGAATGCTGATGCTCGGGGGACTGCACGCCGCCGCGTGGAGCTTCCCTCCACAACGCGAGTGGCCAACATTGTTCCCAGCCCCGACGGAACCGCCGCTGCCATTTCTACCGAGTACGGGCAGGTGTACCTGCTGGATGTAGCCGCGGGATCCTTGCGCGAAATTACCAGCCACATGGCCGGCCCCGTCACCGAAATGGCGTTCAGCCCCGATTCCGCCTGGCTGGTCTATACGGATCCGCTCACCACGGATTCCGATCGGTCCAAGCTACGGCTGGTGAACGTGGTGGACGGTGACCCGGTTGACCTGACGGACGGGAGATTCCCGGACTTTTCCCCGCAATTCACCCCGGATGGACGCTTCGTCGCTTTCCTCTCCCGACGCACCTTTGACCCCGTATATGACACCCACGCGTTTGATTTGAGTTTCCCTTCTTCCACTAAGCCATATCTGATCCCCTTGGCGGCCAGCACGCCGTCGCCCTTTGGCGCTTCGGTTGACGGCATAGCCGCGGAGCCGGACAACCTCAGCCAGGACGCTTCGAATGCCACGAAGGTAGAACTGGACGGTATCGGGCAGCGGATCATTACCGTTCCGGTGAAGGCGGGCAACTACGAGCACCTCCGTGCAGCCGACGGTGCATTTCTGTGGCTAGCGGGGGATCCTGTGGGCACCACGGGTGATGGCTTGGCCAGCACGGATACCAAGGCACCCAAGCAGCGCATCGAACGCTTTGACGTGGCCACGCGCGCAGTCAGCACCCTGGTGCCTGCAGCAAAGGCGTTCCAACTTAGCGGCAACGGCAAGCGGATGGCAGTGATTGACGACGGCGTGGTGCGGGTTTTGCCCGTCGCGGCGCCGGTGGATGAGAAGTCCCAAGACAACGTCCCCGTGGACCTCAGCCGCATTCGCATTCGATTGGACCCATTGAAGGTTTGGGGACAGGCATTCGACGAGACATGGCGGCTCCAGCGAGACTTCTTCTGGGCCGAGGACATGGCCGGCATTGACTGGCAAGGGGTCTACGACCGGTATCGGCCCCTGGTGGAGAAGTTGGGTAGCTCCGATGACCTGGCGGACCTGCTGTGGGAGCTTCATGGCGAGTTGGGCACCTCCCACGCGTACGTTCAGCCGAAGCTGATTGTTGAAGCTGGGGGAGCCAAGCAGGGGTTGCTTGGAGCAGAGCTGAAACGAACCGCCGCTGGTTGGGCTGTAGCCAAGGTGCTACCGGGGGAGACCTCCGATTCTCAAGCGCGCTCGCCGTTGGCTGGGCCCGGTGTTGATATTCGCGTGGGGGACATTCTGCTGGCCGTGGACGGTGTGGCCGTGCCCGCTAGCGGGCCGGCTTCGCTGCTGGTAGGCGCGGCAGACAAGGTGGTGGAACTGACCGTGCAAAACTCCCCCGAGCATGCACAGCCCGGACTGATTCGGCACGTTGCCGTTCTGCCCGTCCAAAATGAAGAACGGTTGCGTTACCAGGCCTGGGTAGCCACTAACCGGGCCACTGTACGCGACGCTTCGGAGGGTTCCTTTGGCTACCTGCACGTTCCGGACATGCAGGCCAGGGGCTGGGCGCAACTCCACCGGGATCTGGATACTGAAACAGCCAAGGACGGATTGATTGTTGATATCCGCCGAAACCGCGGTGGGCATACCTCACAGCTGGTAGCCGAACTGATCGGTCGGAAAATGACCGCATGGTCCGTTGGTCGTGGTCATCAGCCCCACATTTACCCATCGCAGGCACCTCGCGGACCCGTGGTCATCATTACGGACGAATTTGCCGGGTCTGATGGTGACATTGTCACGCAGGTGTCCAAGCTACGGGGGATTGGGCCCGTGATCGGCATGCGCACCTGGGGCGGCGTCGTCGGCATAGACGGCCGGTTTGCTCTGGCGGACGGAACAGGCGTCACCCAACCTCGCTATGCCTACTGGTTCTCTGGTGGCGTGGGCTGGGACGTGGAAAACTACGGTGTGGATCCGGACATCGAAGTGCCCTTCCCCCCGCACGCCTATGCAGCCGCGGAAGATCCCCAGCTTGAATATGGGGTCGGTGTGCTCAAGGAAATGGTGG
>JABBNV010000094.1:0-1893 GCA_019352125.1 Acidobacteriota bacterium
ACGCGTACCGTGAGTTGACCTCCACCTCCAACTGCACCACCTTCCAGGCCCGGCGCCTGAACATCCGCGAGCGCGTTGCCGGGGTCGATGGCGCCAAGGGCGGCACCCGCGCCGTTGCCACTTTGAACGGAACCCTCGCCACTACGCGCTGGATCGTGGCCATCCTGGAACACCATCAGAATGCTGACGGCTCAGTGAACATTCCTGCCGCGTTGCAGAAGTACCTCGGCGGCATGACCGTCTTCCCGGTCCTCTAGGCTTCCAACGCACGCAAACGGACATATCACCCGTCCGTGCCAGGGTGTTTGGTCCGTTTGCGTGTGTTTGCCGCTGGGTGGATCCCCGCTCGCGTCAGCACCTCCAGCAGGGCTGCTTCGTTTTTGGCGCTTTTCCAGTCCCATCGAGCCACTCGGAAACCCAGACTCCGGATGGCGTCCTCCCTTCTCTTCTCTGCCACGACCGCTTCGGCAGGGGTGCGCCCGCCCAACAGTTGGGAGCTCAGATACTTGCCAACGCCGTCGAACTCTCCCACGACGCGTTGCTCCCGCCAGAGAAAATCCGGCCGTGCTATGAATATGCCGTCATCGGAATATGGCTCGGATTGCAGCTCGGGGATAGGTAGGTGCAGCACATGCATGGTGGCCCGACTCATCGATTCACCCACAGATTCTGCAAGCGCGTTCGCGGCCAGTACGACGTCGGTCGCACGCCTTACGCGGGCAGCGGAAGGCAGGCGCTGGCACGCTTCCAGGAGCCGAACTCGAGTCAGCGGCGGCACGTTCATGCGCTGGAAGTTCATCGATTGGTCCACTAAGGGCAGCGCCAGTGCCAGAGGTAATCGGGAGGCTAGCTCCACTACGGTGTCCAACAACGGAGTAACCAAGAGCCCGTTGTGTAGTGCAGCGGGTGGGGTCCCATAATGCCGAAATAGCCCAATTTTGCGCTGTTTGGTAATGGCGACGCCGTGAGCGCTGAGGGTACTCTCGCTTCGTCCCGACTTGCCAGAAGCAGCCGTAACGACATGAACATGCTGCGGAATAACCGCTAGCTCAAGTCCCCACAGCTGCGCGGCGGATTCGTAGCAAAACTGAGTCCCCGGGAGTTCCATCTCCACTGCTTGTATGAGGTGTGCGTATTGCTCCCAAGGTTTCAGCGCGAGCCACTGTTGGGTGGGGATGTAGATTCCGTGCCGCAACCGAACTAGCTCTCCCCGTGCGTAACTGCGACGCAGCCGCCTCGAGTCACCCAGCCGTCTGTTCACTGCGGCGGAAGAAATTAGCTTGACCATGCTTTATGGTGGGCGGACATCTTCGGTTCGTGGTTCCCGGGAGTCGGCTAAGTGGACAACACATGGGCGAGCCCACCCTGTGGAGGGCCGCAGCACCCGCCCCGCATCCCATGTGCGGCAAACCCCCACAAATGGACATATCACCCGTCCGTGCCAGGGTGCTTGGTCCGTTTGCGTGTGTTGGCTGGGTTTTCGGTGGCGTAGCCGGAATTCATGTGACGTTCACGGCGGTTTCTTGGGTTGGTCGGTGTCAAAGTGGTTCACTGGGTAAATGACTACATTGACTGAATCCTCGGTCTCTGGCAACGAAGACCAGAGTAAAAAATTGAACCGCCAGCTCGTTGCACTGGATGTTGACGGGACGCTTGTGGACCACGACGGCCGGATGAGCGACGCCGTCCGTGAGGCTGCGCGAGGCGTGGTGGCCGCTGGACATGACGTGATTATTGCCACCGGCCGCTCGCTGGGTGCACTGCTGCCGGTGATTTCCGAAATCGGCCTGGAGCGCGGGTACGGCGTCTGCTCCAATGGCGGCGTGACCGTCCGGGTGGATCCCTCGATGCCCCATGGGTACGAGGTGGTGGCGCAGGAAACCTTCATCCCCC
>JABBNV010000094.1:1903-6497 GCA_019352125.1 Acidobacteriota bacterium
ATCTGCTCGTTACGCGCTAGAAGACGTCAACGGGAACTTCTTGTCCACGGAAAGTTTTCAGGACCGAAGCTTTGGCATCGAGGCTCAGAGCGTTGATTTCGAGATGCTGCTGGACCTGGAAGCGGTACGCGTGGTGGTGCACAGTGCTGATATCCCTGTTGCTGAGTTTGAGCGCGCCGTGGCGCAGATTGGCCTGCACGGAGTCACCTATTCGGTGGGCTGGACGTCCTGGCTGGACATTGCTGCAGCAGGGGTCACCAAGGCTTTTGCGCTAGAGAAACTGCGTGCCCGGCTAGGTGTTCACCCTGCCAATACCGTGGCCGTGGGCGACGGCGGCAACGACGTTGAGATGTTAGCTTGGGCTGGTCGCGGTGTGGCCATGGGCCAGGCGGAGGATCATGTTAAGGCTGCCGCCAATGAGGTTACGGACAGTGTGTACGAAGACGGTGCGGCCACGATTCTCCGCGGCCTCCTCTAACCCCAAAAACCCCAACGCGGGTGCAGATCTTGACGCCAAATTCGAAGGGTGGCGTCAAGATCTGCACCCGCGTTGGAAGAATTAGTGGGTGTAGCGCTTGATGGAGGCTTCGAGCTCAGCCTCAGCTGCAGCACGGTCGCCCCAGCCCTCGGCCTTGACCCATTTGCCGGGCTCCAGATCCTTGTAGTGCGTGAAGAAGTGCTCGATCTCCTGGATCAGGAACTCGTCCAGATCTGACGTTTCCTGAATGTGGTCGTACCGCTTGTCATCGATGACGCAGATTACCTTGGCGTCTCCACCGCCGTCGTCCGTCATGTTGAAGACGCCGATGGGACGAGCCTCAACCACCACACCGGGGTGCAGATCGTAATCCTGCAGCACCACCAGTGCGTCCAGTGGATCACCGTCTTCGCCCAGGGTGTTCTCAAAGTAGCCGTAGTGAGTGGGGTAGGCCATGGCAGTGAAGAGAATGCGATCCAGACGGACGCGGCCAGTCTCGTGGTCCACCTCGTACTTCACACGGGAACCGCGGGGGATCTCGATGGTAACGTCGTGCTTCATGGTGCTCCTTATTTTCTGCGAAATTTGTTGCGATTGTCGCTGCGAATAGCGGTCTGGAAGTAGTGAGTTGAACGATCAGTCTAAAATCAGGATATAGCGCTGACCGCGCGCCCAACCAACCGACAGCGCCTAACCAACCTGCAAGGATCCCACCCCCGTATGAGCCGTACGTCCTCTCTCCTGACCACGATTCTGTTGGTTGTGGTGCTGGTGGTGCTGGCGGTTCCGGTGGCGTTGAACCTCTCCACTAGCGCCCAGGTGGGGCCCCCGCCTGCCGCGCCAGCGTTACCAGCGGCGGCTCAGGCGCCGGCAACGCTGAGTCAGCTCGCCGGTATCAGTGCGCTCAGCGACCAGGCTCCGACGCCCAGCAGCACGGTGCTGGGGCCTTTGTTGGATGAGGCCCTGGCCACCACCGCGGGGGATTTCACCGGTACGGTACGGGATGCTCTGACCGGGAACGTGCTGTATGACCGCAAGGGGAGCGACCCCCGGATTCCCGCGTCCAACCTGAAGTTGATGACTGCGGTGGCGGCGCTGAAGACGCTGGGTGCGGACCGTCGTTTTGATACCACTGTGCTCCAGAAGACCCCAGGCACCTTGATTCTCAAGGGCGGCGGCGACTCGCTGCTGGCACCGGGGGACGGGGATCCCACGGCCACGGTGGGGCATGCGGGGATCGCCACGCTGGCTGCCAACACTGCCGCAGCGTTGAAAAAGTCCGGGTACACGGGCCCGGTGACGCTGAGCGTTGATGATTCGCTGTTTTCCGGACCGACGTTGAACCCGCACTGGCTGCAGGGAGATCTGGATGCGGGCCAGGTGGCGCCGGTGTTCCCGCTGGCCATCTACGGCGCGCGCTTTGACCCGAACACTTCGGTGGGGGATCGCCCGCAGGATTCGGCGATGGAGGTGGCGCAGGTGCTCGCAAAAGCCTTAACTAACGACGGCGTCCAGGTCGCCGGAGTGCCCACGCGCGGCTCCGCGGAGGGGGCCAGCAAGATTGCCTCCGTACAGTCCGCCACCGTGGCTGACCAGGTGGAGTACATGCTGCAGGCATCAGATAATTATGTTGCCGAGGTGATGGCCAGAATGACCGCGGTCGGGGCGGGGAAGGCTGGCACCTATTCCGAGGCGAGCGCCACCGTTCAGGACCTTGTAGCCAAGTTTGGTGTGTCCATGGACGGGCTGGTGATGGCCGATGCCTCGGGGCTGGCCCCGGAGGATAGGATCAGCGCCAATCAGTTGGCGGCATTGATCAAAATCATGCTGACCGATTCAAATCAGGACTTGCGGACGGCGCTGGCTGGCCTGCCCATTGCAGGGCTGAGCGGAACGCTAGGGGATCGGTACGTGGACAAAACTACGGCGGGTGGTGCTGGTTTGGTGCGTGCCAAGACAGGTACGTTGAATGCTGATTTGTCCCTCACCGGCTATGTGATTGACGCCGATGGCCGCCTCTTGGTGTTCTCCTTTCTGGGCAACAACTTCGCCGATGGCAGCAACGCGGCCAAGCCCTTGATTGACCGTGCCGCCACCATTCTGGCCGGTTGCGGGTGCAAGTAGCTGGGCCGCCGCTAGGGTGTGCAGCTAGTGGTGTGATGAGATGGACGCATGGACGCACATGCAGCCTCTGGCAACATTCCATCTGTCATTAACTGGGATTTGGCAGCCGCAACAGCCGCCAGGCTCACCCCGGCTGGCCCCGCACTGAGCAGCACGGAAATTGGTGCCGCCGTGGCTAATCTGCGCGAAATGGCGGATAAATCCGTGCCACACGTACACGAAATTACCGGGCTGGATGCCGCCAAGGATCTCCGTGATTCGCAGGTGTTGGTGGTGGACCGGGCCTCTTGGGCTAAGGCCAATACGCAGAGTTTTGCCGTGATGCTTGGTTCCACTCTGGAGCGTCTGGCGGTCAAGCAGCAGGAGGCCAACAAGGGGGGATCCTTGGCTGTTAGCGGGACGGTCATGGGCGCACAGCTGGGTGCCGTTCTGGCTTTCCTCTCCTCCAAGGTGCTGGGGCAATATGATCCTTTCGCGGCGTTGGCCACACCCGCCCGATCGTCCGGCGGCCGGCTGTTGCTGGTGGCACCGAACATCATCACCGTGGAGCGGGAACTGAAGGTGGATCCGGATGATTTCCGCCTGTGGGTGTGCCTGCATGAGCAGACGCACCGTGTTCAGTTTGCTGCGGCACCCTGGCTGCGCCACCACATGCTCAATGAGGTGGACAAGCTGGGCGGCACGCTGATGGGGAACGCGGAGAACTTGAGCGATCGCATTAGCGCTGCGGTGCAATCACTGGGAAATATGAGAAACAAAGGAAACGCAGGAAGCACAGCCAGCAACGGCGGCGCCCAAACTAGCCCGACCGAACAGACCCTGGACCAGGTGCCGGATCGTGGCGGCATTTTGGACCTCTTGCAGGGCCCTGAGGAGAAGGCGGCGTTGTCCCATCTCACCGCGGTGATGAGCCTGCTGGAGGGCCACGCGAATGTGGTGATGGATGCAGTGGATGCGTCCATTGTGCCTACCGTGAAGACTATTCGGCAGCGGTTCAACTCCCGCGGCGGGGATCGCGGCGTCGTGGAAAAATTCTTTCGGAAGCTCCTGGGGCTCGACGCCAAAATGCGGCAGTACAGTGACGGATCACGCTTTGTACGGGCCGTCGTGGATCAGGTGGGCATGGCCGGGTTCAACGCCGTATGGGAGGCCGAAGAGCACCTGCCCACCGAGGCGGAGATTCACGATCCGGCACGCTGGGTTGTCCGGATGGGTCTCTAGATGCCGCCACGGCGTCGGCTGGCGCCTGTGGTGGGCAAGGCGCGCAATGAGCTTAGGGCGGCCTTGAAGTACGACGGCGGTACAGAGTTAAGCGCGGATTCGCTGGTATTGGTGGCCTGTAGTGGCGGGCCGGACTCCTTGGCGCTGGCCTCGGTGGCCGCCTATTTTGGCCGCACCCAGCAGTTCCGTGTGGGCGCCGTGGTGGTGGATCATCAACTGCAGGATGGCTCTGCGGACGTGGCCGCGCGCACAGCTGCCACCCTGAATGCCATGGGGTTGGACCCCGTGGAGGTGCGGACTGTTTCCGTACAGCAACACGGCGTTGGCCCGGAGGCGGCAGCCCGGACAGCCAGGTACGCCGCCCTTGACGCCGCTGCGAGCCAACACGGGGCGCACTCGGTGCTGTTGGGGCACACCCTTGATGACCAAGCGGAGCAGGTGCTGCTGGGCCTGGCCCGCGGCTCCGGAACGCGTTCTCTGGCGGGGATGCCGGTGCGGCGCGGCAAGTACCTGCGCCCCTTGCTGGGCCTCCGTAGAACCGAAATTGAGGAAATCTGTGCGGTTGAGGGGTTGGACCCGTGGCAGGATCCGTCCAATGCGGATCCAGCGTATCTGCGCTCGCGGGTACGGCAGCAGGTAATGCCCTATCTGGAAGAAACTCTTGGTGGCGCGGTGGCTACCTCCCTGCACCGTTCGGCCCGAATTTTGGCCCAGGACGCGGACTATTTGGATGCGGTGGCGCTGGCCGAATACCAAAAAATGGTCCCGCAG
>JABBNV010000094.1:6507-9321 GCA_019352125.1 Acidobacteriota bacterium
CAGAAACCGCTGGGTCAGAAACAGCTGTGCCAAAAACGGTGGAGTTACCTCAAGCCCGGATGCGCCAGTTGGCACCCGCTATTGCCCAGCGAGTGCTGGCGCTCGCCGTCGTCGAACTTGGTGGTGTGCAGCCGAGTTTTGAGCGAACCTTGGCTGCGATGGCACTGCTGGAGCGCCGCGGATCCGCCGGACCCATTGAGCTGGCAGGGAAAGTGAGCGTCGCTAGGACCTCCCGCGCTGGCACTTCCGGTAGCAGGGCGGCGCAGGGCAAGTTAGTCTTGATGCAGAGCGGCCGGTAACGCCGCCACGGCAAACCGCACCTCAACACCGGGAGTAATGGTGGATTCTCTTCACGTCCAAGATGATCTGAAGCACGTTCTGTATACCAAGGAACAAATTCAGGACCGTGTGAAGGGGTTGGCCGAAGAAATCGACGCCGACTACGCGGGCCGCGATGTGCTTTTGGTTGGCGTCCTCAAGGGTGCCGTGATGGTCATGGCGGATTTGTCGCGTGCGCTGCAAAGCCACGTCACCATGGACTGGATGGCTGTCTCCTCCTACGGCTCCGGCACGCAGTCCTCTGGTGTGGTGCGGATCCTCAAGGACCTCGAAACGGATCTGATGGGCAAGCACGTGCTCATTGTGGAGGACATTATTGACTCCGGCCTGACCCTGAGCTGGCTCAAGGCCAACCTGATTTCACGCGGCCCGGCCTCGGTGGAAATCTGCACACTGCTGCGCAAACCGGATGCTGCCAAGGTTGAAATTGACGTCAAGTACGTGGGCTTTGAGATCCCCAGCGAGTTTGTGGTGGGGTATGGCCTGGACTTTGCCGAGAAGTACCGCAACCTGGACTTCATTGGCACCCTGGCGCCGCACGTCTACTCCTAACCCGCCGCGCATCGCGCACGCGCCGGTGATGCGCAGTGAATCGCCGTTTGGGTAGTTCCGCTGTGAGGGAACTATTGTTGGCTGCCGTGCGTGAAAGTTGGCGAACGGTGTATAGCTAGTACGTTGACGTTTGGCGCTGACACAGCGCTTGCACTGCATGGAACTAACGTTGCGCCCCCTCGCGGGGCGTTTTGATCGGGAGGGACCGGGCTTAGCCCAGGCACATGAACTTCAAAAATATCTTCAAGGGTCCGCTCATCTGGATCATTGTGGTGGTTGCGCTACTCCTGATCGCCTTCAGCACGCTCTCACAGGGCGGCCCGGCCAAGGTTGATACCAGCACCGGCCTTTCGCTGATCACCAGCGGCAAGGTTGACTCGGCCAAGGTCTACAGCGAAGGCAAGGTGGAGCTGGTTCTGAAGAACAACTTCAACCAGGACAGCCACGATCTAGGCAAGAACGTCTACTTCAACATGGTGGACTCGCGTGCCGCGGAGGTTATCAAGGACATCGACGCCGCGAACCTCAGCAAGTTTGATGACCAGCCTGTGCAGAGCAACTTCTGGGGCAGCATGATCAGCCTGCTGTTGCCTGTGCTCGGGGTCGGTATCATCTTCTGGTTCCTGCTCTCCCGCATGCAGGGTGGCGGCTCCAAGGTGATGCAGTTCGGCAAGTCCAAGGCCAAGCTGGTCTCCAAGGATCACCCGCAGGTTACCTTTGCGGATGTTGCAGGCGCTGATGAGGCCGTGGAGGAGCTCCACGAGATCAAGGAGTTCCTGCAGAACCC
Organism: Acidobacteriota bacterium; assembly: GCA_019352125.1. Classification (GTDB taxonomy): domain Bacteria; phylum Actinomycetota; class Actinomycetes; order Actinomycetales; family Micrococcaceae; genus JABBNV01. The sequence goes on from JABBNV010000094.1 coordinate 8,186, forward strand.
CGGTAAGTTCCAGGCTGTTGGCGCCAAGATTCCCAAGGGTGTGCTGCTCTACGGCCCTCCCGGAACTGGTAAAACTCTGCTGGCCCGCGCTGTTGCGGGTGAAGCTGGCGTGCCCTTCTACTCCATTTCCGGTTCTGACTTCGTGGAAATGTTTGTGGGTGTGGGTGCTTCCCGTGTGCGTGACCTCTTTGAGCAGGCCAAGGCCAATTCCCCTGCCATCATCTTCGTAGATGAGATCGACGCCGTCGGCCGTCACCGCGGTGCCGGTATTGGTGGCGGAAATGACGAGCGCGAGCAGACCCTCAACCAGTTGCTGGTGGAGATGGACGGCTTCGACGTCAAGACCAACGTCATTCTGATTGCGGCCACCAACCGGCCGGACGTGCTGGACCCCGCGCTGTTGCGCCCAGGCCGTTTTGACCGCCAAATCCCGGTGGAAGCTCCGGACCGGATTGGCCGTGAGCAGATTCTGCGCGTTCATTCCAAGGGTAAGCCGATGGTTCCCGGTGTGGATCTAAACGCCGTTGCCAAGAAGACTCCGGGATACACCGGTGCGGATCTGGCCAACGTGCTCAACGAGGCAGCCCTGCTGACCGCTCGTTCCAATGCTCAGCTCATTGATGACCGCGCCCTGGATGAGGCGATTGACCGCGTCATGGCTGGCCCGCAGAAGCGCACTAGGGTCATGAAGGAACTTGAACGCAAGATCACGGCGTACCACGAGGGTGGTCACGCCCTAGTGGCCGCGGCGCTGCGCAATACCGCGCCCGTCACCAAGGTCACCATCCTGCCACGTGGTCGTGCCTTGGGCTACACCATGGTGGTCCCGGAGGATGACAAGTACTCCGTGACCCGTAATGAGCTGCTGGACCAGATGGCATACGCCATGGGTGGCCGCGTGGCGGAAGAAATCGTGTTCCACGATCCGTCCACGGGTGCCTCGAATGATATCGAAAAGGCCACCGGTACGGCCCGCAAGATGGTCACTCAGTACGGCATGAGCGAGCGCATTGGCGCAGTGAAGCTGGGCTCCGGCGGCGGCGAGCCGTTCCTGGGCCGCGACGCTGGCCATGACCGCGACTACTCGGATCAGGTGGCCTTCATTGTAGATGAGGAAGTGCGCCGACTAATTGAGC
>JABBNV010000095.1:0-2794 GCA_019352125.1 Acidobacteriota bacterium
TCCATCGCAGAAACGAAGTGTCCCTGGTTCCTGTGCATTCGGACATGAGCTCTTAGGATGAAATAACCGAGTCAAGCAAAAAGGAGTGACAATGATCTTCATTACCGCAAAATTTACCGTCAAGGCTGAACACGCCGACGAGTGGCCAGCTATCTCAAGGGCCTTTACGGATGCAGTCAAGGCTGAGGACGGTTGCGAATTCTTTGAATGGTCCCGTTCCTTGGATGACCCGAACACCTATGTATTGCTGGAGGGCTACCGGGACGACGCCGCGGGCAAAGCACATGTTCAATCCGATCACTTTACGACTGCGACGGAAACCCTTCCTGCGTACCTGACCAGCACACCAGAAATTGTCAACGTGAAGGTAGATGGTTGGTCCAAGCTTGGGGAGATGAGCGTCAACGAGTAGTCCGTTTCCTGGTATCTTGCAGCGGCAAGAGCTAGGCTGGCCTGCACATCGAACAAACTTGGGGGAACTGTGGGAGCTATTTTTGGTAGCGGATTTGTGGCTGTCTACCTGTTGGTGATCATCGGCGTCGTCGTTATGGTCTTGTGGCTGATGATTCTGAGCATCACTTTTCTGCGCCTGCGCATCGCTGAACTCAAGGCGGCAAAGGCAGCTCGAACCGGACCTGTAGAACACTCCTGAAGGTGGTACTGGCCGTGCTATGACTCACAGAACCTGCCTGTTTGCAGATGTTTGGAGTTAGATAGTAAAGGTCCAGAAACGGACACTAGTCGATTTATCAGGAGATACATGCTCACCGTTAATGCTTACGCAGCTCCCTCGGCCACCGAGCCGTTGATTCCCACGACTATTGAACGTCGGGATTTGGGGCCGCACGATGTGTTGATCGACATTAAGTTTGCCGGGATTTGTCACTCGGATATTCACACCGTTCGGGGTGATTGGGGTCCTGTTCAGTACCCGTTGGCTCCCGGCCACGAAATCGCTGGAATTGTTGCTGAAGTTGGCTCCGAGGTCACCAAGCACTCCGTGGGTGACCGCGTGGGCGTTGGCTGCATGGTCAACTCCTGTGGCGAATGCAAGAACTGTGAAGCAGGCGAGGAGCAGTTCTGCCTCAACGGCAATGTGGGCACTTACGGCGCCACGGACCGCGACGGAACCATCACCCAGGGCGGATACTCCACACACGTGGTGGTCACCGAGAACTTTGTGGTGAACATCCCTGAGGGCATCGACCTGGACGTTGCCGCACCGTTGCTGTGCGCTGGCATCACCACGTACTCGCCGCTGCGCCACTGGGGTGCCGGCCCCGGCAAAAAAGTTGCGGTAGTGGGATTGGGCGGACTTGGCCACATGGCCGTCAAGCTGGCACACGCTATGGGGGCTGAAGTGACCGTACTTTCCCAGTCGCTGAAGAAGCGCGACGACGGCCTGCGCCTCGGTGCAGACCACTACTACGCCACGAGTGACCCGGAAACGTTCAAGGAATTGGCGGGGTCACTGGATCTGATCATCAACACAGTCAGTGCCACGATTGATGTGGATGCGTACTTGTCAATCCTGGCTCTCGATGGCGCGTTGGTAAGCGTCGGTGCGCCTGCAGAGCCGCTGTCTGTTCGTGCATTCTCCCTCATTGGCGGACGCAAGTCATTCTCCGGCTCAGCCATTGGCGGAATCCGTGAGACCCAGGAAATGCTCAACTTCTGCGCTGAGCACGGCTTGGGTGCAGACATTGAACTGATCTCTGCAGACCAGATCAATGACGCCTACGAGCGGGTCCTCGCTTCTGACGTGCGTTACCGGTTTGTGATCGACACAGCCACGCTCACCGGCCAGTAGAAAACTAGGCTTTTCCTGTCTGTGCAGGGCATAAGCGACTAGTCAGACGACGGCGGTTTCCGCAGCAATTTTGTTGCGGACCGCCGTTGTTTTGTTGCCAGGTGACGCCGTGCGGAGCCACGTGTTGGCTTAGTGGGGTGCCGAGGGGCTGCCGGCGGGACCAGCGCTCGAGCGATCAATGCAGCAAGCTTTTCCATGGCTCGCTCCCGATTTCTCAGCTGGGACCGGTATTCGGATGCGGAGATGGTGATGACCCCGTCAATGACCCTACGATCATCCAGGTTGGCCAGCACTAGGCGCTGATCTTGTGAGAGAACGGCCGAGTTGTTCACGTTCCAGGAGAGCTCAACGCGAGTGTCGGCTGTGTTAACGTGCTGGCCACCGGGGCCGGACGAGCGGGAGAAGCGCCACTGTAGCTCCGCAGCCGGAATGACCAGGCCCGCAGAAACCCTCAAATCCATATAACGAGTTTCGCATACGCGCTCCGGCGTTTGCGAGAAGGCACCGGTGGCGGCAGTCAGCATCGCGGGTTCCACTTGGTGGCTGCCCGGCCAAGCCGATACCATCGATAATGGCTGGCTGTGGCCTCCGTACGCCACAAGCTATGAAGCCGTACCTTAAGGAGACACCCATGTCAGATGCCCCCCAAATATCCGTCACAGTAGATGGCGAAGTAACCACGGTGGCCTCTGGCACCACAGGTGCAGAAATATTCTTTGAGCGTCGGGATGTGGTGGTGGCCCGCGTCAACGGTGAGTTGAAGGATCTAGATCAGCCCTTGCCCGCGGACGCCGTTATCGAGGCTGTGACCATTGATTCTCCGGATGGACTAAACGTACTCCGCCACTCCACCGCTCACGTTATGGCACAGGCAGTGCAGCAGCTGCGCCCGGATGCCAAGCTGGGCATCGGTCCGTACATCACGGACGGCTTCTACTTTGACTTCGACGTCGCTGAACCGTTTACCCCAGAAGACCTGAAGTC
>JABBNV010000095.1:2804-9304 GCA_019352125.1 Acidobacteriota bacterium
ATGATGCTCAATATCGTCAACCAGAATCAGAAGTTTGTGCGTCGTGTTGTCACCGATGAGGAAGCACGCGCGGCCATGGGCGATGAGCCATACAAGCTCGAATTGCTTGGCAGGAAGGACGACGACGGCTCTGCCGAGGGTGTGAACGTTGAGGTGGGTGCCGGAGAAATCTCCATCTATGACAACGTGGACCGCAAGAGCGGCGATGTTGTGTGGTGCGATCTGTGCCGCGGGCCGCACCTGCCCAACACCAAATTGATTTCCAACGCTTTCGCCTTGACCCGCACCTCTGCTGCGTACTGGTTGGGTAACCAGGAAAATCAGCAGCTGCAGCGTATTTATGGCACCGCATGGCCCACCAAGGAGGCCCTGAAGGCATATCAGGAGCGCCTGGCCGAGGCTGAGCGTCGCGATCACCGCAAGCTGGGTGTGGAACTTGACCTGTTCTCCTTCCCGGATGAGCTGGGCTCTGGTCTGCCGGTATTCCATCCCAATGGCGGAATCATCAAGCGTGTGATGGAAGACTATGTGCGCAATCGCCACATCGAGGAAGGCTTCCAGTACGTAGGAACGCCGCATATCAGCAAGGAAGGCCTCTTCCACACCTCCGGTCACCTGCCGCACTACGCGGATACGATGTTCCCGCCATTGAAAATCGATGAAGAGTACGACGCTGATGGCAACGTGACCAAGCCGGGTCAAGAGTACCGGCTCAAAGCCATGAACTGCCCGATGCACAACTTGATCTATGCCTCCCGCGGGCGGTCCTACCGCGAACTGCCCATGCGGTTGTTTGAATTTGGTCACGTGTATCGCTATGAAAAATCCGGCGTGGTGCATGGCCTGACGCGTGTGCGAGGATTTGCCCAGGATGATTCGCACTCCTACGTCACCAAGGAGCAGGCGCCCAGTGAGGTGAAGCATTTGCTCAACTTCATCCTTGGTCTGCTGCGCGATTTTGGGTTGGACGACTTCTACCTGGAGCTGTCCACTCGTGATCCCAAGTCGGACAAGTTCATTGGTAGCGATGAGCAATGGGAAGAAGCCACTCGTATTCTCGAGGAGTGCGCCACTGAAACTGGCCTGGAACTGGTTCCAGATCCAGGTGGAGCAGCATTCTACGGGCCGAAGATCTCCGTGCAGGCTCGAGACGCTATTGGCCGCACCTGGCAGATGTCTACCGTCCAGTACGACTTCAACCAGCCGGCTCGCTTTGGGCTGGAGTACCAGGCAGCGGACGGTACCCGCCAGGAACCCGTGATGATCCACGCCGCCAAGTTTGGCTCCATCGAGCGCTTCATGGGTGTGCTCACCGAACACTACGCCGGGGCGTTCCCTGCCTGGCTTGCTCCGGAGCAGGTACGACTGGTGCCGGTTGCAGAGGCGTTCAATGACTACATGTTCGATGTCGAAAAGAAGCTCAAGGCTCAGGGCATCCGTGTTTCCACGGACTGGACGTCAGACAGGTTTCCGAAGAAGATCCGCAATGCCAGCAAGGACAAGGTACCTTTCGTACTGATTGCTGGTGGCGAAGACGCTGAGGCCAACGCCGTCTCCTTCCGTTTCCGTGACGGCAGCCAGGACAACGGCGTGGCAGTTGATGACGCCGTTGAACGGATTGTCGCAGCGGTGAAGAACAGGACGGCATAGCCGCATGGATACGCAGGCAGACGGTGTGGGCCATGCCTCCCAGGATGATTTTGAACTTCCCGGAGTTCCAGATGCCTTCGCGCGTTTGTGGACGCCACACCGTCTGGCCTACATCAAGGGTGGCCAGGATCAGATCAAGGGCACTGAGGATTGCCCCTTTTGCGCGGCACCCGGGCGAAGCGATGAAGAGTCCCTGATTGTTTATCGTGGGGAGTTCGTGTTCGCCATCTTGAATCTGTTTCCCTACAACCCCGGCCATCTGCTGGTTTGTCCGTACCGCCATATTCCGGACTATACGGATCTCACCGTGCAGGAGACTGCGGAGTTTGCTGCCGTCAGCCAGACGGCCATGCGCGTGCTGCGGGAAGTCTCCAACCCTGGTGGCTTTAACCTCGGTATGAACCAGGGAGCCGAAGGCGGTGCTGGCATTGCCGCGCACCTCCACCAACACGTGGTTCCGCGGTGGGGCGGCGATGCAAACTTCCTGCCCATCATTGCCCAAACGAAGGCCGTCACGCAGACTCTTGGTGACGCCCGCACGCAGATTGCCGCTGCGTGGCCCACCGACGGTTCCTCACACTAAGGCTCAATAATGCTCAACAAGTATGCGCGCGCACTGTTCGCCGCTATTTTTACGCCGGTGGCAAGGCTCTTGCTTCGGCTAAAGGTATCCCCGGACGCAGTGACCATCGTGGGGACACTCGGTGTAGCGGCCGGCGCCCTGATCGGCTACCCCATGGGCCAGCTATTCTGGGGCACGGTAGTGATTACCATCTTTGTGTTCTCGGACATCATTGATGGCTTGATGGCTCGGGCCCTAGGTCGTTCCGGGCCTTGGGGCGCCTTCCTCGACTCCACGTTGGACAGGGTGGGGGATAGTGCCGTCTTCGCTGGCATCATTATTTGGTTCTACACCGGCGGGCACAACTTGCCTATCGCCGTGCTGGCACTTGTGTGTCTCATCCTGGGCAGCCTGGTTTCCTATGCAAAAGCTCGAGCCGAGGGCCTGGGTATGACGGCCAACGTGGGCATCGCCGAGAGGTCAGACCGTTTGGTCATCACTCTGGTAGCCACAGGACTTGTTGGTCTTGGCATACCAGAGATAGTGCTGCTAGTGGTGCTGGCGCTGCTGGCTGTTGCCAGCCTGGTAACGGTGTTCCAACGCGTCATGCGAGTACGTCAACAATCCTTCAGTTCGGCTGCTCAGAGCGTGCAGGACTAGTATTGAAGAACCTAGTTAGGCCCCGCCTTGGGGCGCCCACTACTTTCCCATAGGGGTTTTTGTGTCTACACCTGATGTATCGCCGGCACCGGCAGCTAACAACGTCACCGGCAGCAACCGGGTAAAGCGCGGCATGGCCGAAATGCTCAAGGGCGGCGTCATCATGGACGTTGTCAACGTGGAGCAGGCCAAGATTGCTGAAGATGCCGGCGCTGTGGCCGTCATGGCGCTGGAGCGCGTTCCGGCAGATATTCGTGCCCAGGGCGGGGTTTCCCGCATGAGCGATCCGGACATGATCGACAAGATCATTGAAGCCGTTTCGGTTCCGGTCATGGCCAAGGCTCGCATTGGTCACTTCGTAGAAGCCCAGATTCTGCAGTCCCTGGGTGTCGATTACATCGACGAGTCAGAGGTATTGACCCCCGCGGATTACACCAACCACATTGACAAGTGGAACTTCACCGTTCCCTTCGTCTGCGGTGCCACGAACCTGGGTGAGGCCCTTCGCCGCATCAACGAAGGCGCAGCAATGATCCGCTCCAAGGGTGAGGCCGGTACGGGCGACGTTTCCAACGCCACTACCCACATGCGCCAAATTCGCGCAGAGATCAGCCGCCTTTCCTCGCTTGCAGAGGACGAGCTCTACGTCGCCGCCAAAGAACTGCAGGCACCGTACGAATTGGTCAAGGAAGTTGCCGCCACTGGCAAGCTTCCCGTAGTCCTCTTCACGGCCGGTGGCATCGCTACCCCTGCTGATGCAGCCATGATGATGCAGCTCGGAGCCGATGGCGTGTTTGTTGGTTCCGGTATCTTTAAGTCCGGCAACCCTGCCCAGCGTGCGGCAGCAGTTGTGAAGGCCACTACCTTCTTTGATGATCCAGATGTGATTGCCAAGGCCTCTCGAGGCTTGGGCGAAGCCATGGTGGGCATCAACGTGGATGATATCCCGCAGCCGCACCGTCTCGCTGAGCGCGGCTGGTAAGTAGCTTCAAACGTCGACGGCGGGAGGTCACCTCAGGTGACCACCCGCCGTCGTACTTTAACGTGTGCGTGTCCCGTGCAATAGTTGGCTGGAGCTGGCTAGAGCTTGAGACTGTAACTTTGGCCGCGGCCCATCAACTTGAAACCGTAACTGCGCAAGAGCATTTCACCGTCCGGAGTGGCGTTGAGAACCAGGTCAGTTAGCCCTGCTTCCACGGCTTGAACGGCCAGGGTGTCCAACAACGCTGTACCGAGTCCACGCCGCCGTTGTTCTGGCCAGACGTACATATCAAAAATGCCGCCCACGGCACGTCCGTTGCTGATGCTTGGCTGGTGGAGGTAACCGTGGCCCGCCGGGAGCACTCGGCTTCGCACCTCAGAACCCTTTTCGTCAGCAAGCTTGAGCGTCATCCACCACGGTTGCCGGCCTTGGCTGAACCCCAGGTCCAGTAGCCCATTAATCCTGGTGCTGGCATTAAGCCAGAGCTCCACATCGGTAGCGCCCAGCCTGTCCGCCTCCGCCAGAGCAGGCCGATTGCCTGCTTCAGAAATAGTCTGTGGGAACATGCCCACTACTAGCTTCCGTGTAGGCAGCCATATCCAGTCAGTCTTGTGGGTGCCAAAGGCCTTCCCACCGGTGGATGCTGCCACCGCACGCAATCAACTGTGGTGGATGCGCTGTGCGTCGCTAATGGATGCCATTGTGTGGGTGAGCTAGTTCAGGCCACGACGGTTGAGTAGGGGTTCCAAGGCTGCATCGCGGCCCCGGAAGGAACGGAATGAGTCCAATGGATCCGCCGCATTTCCTCGGGAAAGGAGCATTGCACGGAATTGATCCGCGTTGGCACGGATGAGACCCCCGTTTTCCTTGAACCACTCCACCGTGTCCGCGTCCAGCACCTCGCTCCAGATGTAGCTGTAGTAGCCGGCAGCGTATCCCCCTGCAAAGATGTGCTTGAAATAACCAGTACGGTAGCGCGGCGGAATCTGCTCAACGGCCAACCCAGCGGCAGCCAGGGCATCGCGTTCGAAGGCCAGCGGGTCTGATATCTGCTGCCCGGGGGAAAGTTCATGCCACGCCAAATCCAGCAGTGCGGCACCTAAGTATTCCGTGGTGCCGAAGCCCTCGCCCCAAAGACTCGCGTCCTTCATCCGCTCCACGACGGTTGCATCCAGGGGAGCACCCGTCTGGTAATGCCTGGCGTAGTTGCCCACTACTTCCGGGTCCAGAATCCACATTTCATTGACCTGACTGGGGTACTCCACAAAATCCCGGGCAACGGAGGTACCGGAGAAGCGGGGAAACGTAACGTTGGAAAACAGCCCGTGCAGTGCATGGCCAAATTCGTGGAAGCAGGTGCGCACCTGGTCCGGTGTCAGCAGGGCTGGTTCCCCGGGAGCTGGCTTGGAGATATTCAGATTGTTGACTACTACCGACTGGTGCCCCAGCAGAGTGGACTGCTCTACCAGCGGGTTCATCCATGCGCCGCCGTTCTTCTCGTCCCTGGTGAAGTAGTCACCCAGGAACAGTCCCAACCCGGTGCCGTCAGCAATCTTGACCTCCCAGATACGGACATCGGGGTGGTACCCGATGAGGTCCTCACGAGGTTCAAAAGTTAGCCCGTAGAGCTTATGCGCGGCGTAAAAGACACCGTCGTTGAGCACCCGCTCCAGCTCAAAATACTCGCGAAGCATCACGGCATCAACCCGATACTTCTCCCGTTGAACCATGGCAGAGTAGTAAGCCCAGTCCCATGCTTCAATGGGGTGGCCAGCCACGGCTGCCAGTTGATCAGCTTCGACCTTCGCATTGCGCACGGCAGCGGGTGCCAGCGTTTCCAGCATGGACCGAACGGCGCTCAGCGAGGGTGCAGTCTGATCATCCATGGCAAATTCGGCATGGGAGGCATACCCCAGTAAGTCTGCCCGCTCAGCGCGCAAGGCGGCCAGTTCAGCGGCTACGCCCAGTACGTTGTTCTCATTGTCTCGGGATCCCCGAGCCAGAGACGCCTCGAACAATCGCTGACGTACTCCGCGGTTAGTCAGCGTCTCCAAAGGTGGCTGAGCGGATGGCAAGATCAACGTCAACAGGTACTTACCCGCGTGCCCTGCCTGTTGTGCAGCTTCTGCGGCCGCAGCCACATCCTCTGAACTGAGCCCATCCAACTCCGCTGCGGTATCCACCAGGAGTGCGGAGTCATTGGTGTCTCGCAAGAGCCGCTGTGAGTAAGTCGTGGTCAATGAGGAGATCTGCGAATTGATACCACGGAGCCGCGCCTTGCTCTCATCGCCGAGCTGCGCTCCGGCCCGGCGGAAGGCTTTGAGATATTCTGACAGCAGACGCGATGATTCAGGATCCAAGCCTTCAGCGGAAACCTGTGCACATCTGGTGGCTAGTGCTGCGTTCAAGTAGATGTTGTCAGAATGTTCCGCGAGCATCGGGGCAATTTTTGCTTCCAACTGCTGGAGGACCTCTGTGGAGTGTGCACTTGAATTGTTATAAAAGACGACGACGGCGCGAAAGAGCTGCTGCCCGCTCTGCTCCAGCGCAACCAGAGTGTTTTCGAACGTAGCAGGCTCAGGGTTGGCAACAATGGCGTCTATCTCCGCCAGCTGCTCCGCAATGCCAGATTCGATTGCTGGGAGA
>JABBNV010000096.1:0-521 GCA_019352125.1 Acidobacteriota bacterium
CGACACGCCCACAACCATCCGCCACCGGGAGCTGACTGATCAAGTGAAGACGATGTTCGATTCTTCCGACGGGATCTTTGGTCACCGAATGGTTCACACCCAATTAGCCGCCGACGAGGTGACTGTTTCCGTGGGAACCGTGGCCACGATCATGGCTGAAATTGGGTGGCAGGCCAGGCGGACGCGCGCCTTCAAACGCACCACCATCCCCGGCGATCCGGACAAGGTTTTCAAGGATCTCATCGGCCGTGACTTCACCGCGGAAACGCCGGGCAACCGCCTCGTCGGGGACATTCCATACTTGAGGACCAATGAAGGATGGCTGTACCTGGCGACAGTTATCGACCTGTGTACCCGCATGATCGTGGGCTGGGCGAAGGGATCTGCCCTCAATACGCCCGTACCTGCTTCTGACGATTTCGAGACGGCATCCAACACCTCCGTGATCAGGTGTTGCTTTGACCGGTTGAATACGCCCAATACACCTCCCGGGAGTTAGGAACGTGCTGCGCAGGCAACCG
>JABBNV010000096.1:531-2577 GCA_019352125.1 Acidobacteriota bacterium
GCTTCGCCACCGGGCAGGACGCCAGGAGAGCGACGATGCGCTACATCGAGGTCTTCAACAACCGGTGGAGACTACACACCCACAATGACGGCCTACCGCCAGCAACAGCTATGGCCAACTTCACCAGCCAAACCCAGCAGCTACCCGCTGCTGCCTAACCCAAAAAAACTAACCAACTGTCCCGGATCCTTGACACACCTCACTCATGGGTAGAACCCATCCGGGCGACACATGCCCATCGGCCCGCCGCCCTGGGCGAGGTCAACAAGCTTGCCCGCCCGGGACCGGGCGGGCAAGCGGGCTAAGCCCGCAGGTGCCGTTGCCGTCCCCCCAACGATGCGGAGCGCGGGGACTCCCTCACCGAGGCTAGGGGAGATACACTTGCGGTTCCTCTCCCCCGGGCTGGTGGGAACACCTCGACTTCATGGGCGATTGCACCTGCCCTCGAGCCAAGCAGGTCAACCCCCAACCATTACGGGCCTCTGTGCCGCACAGCACGTCTGACATTCAGGTATTCCACTTTCCCCCGGTCTTGGTCCGCGGCAGGCACGCGGGCTGGCAGACTGGTGGCATGAGTGATGAATCTGTGAACGAGGTCTCCGAGGGGGGCTGGCTTGTCTTGGTGTATCGAGTCCCGGGTGAGCCGACCCGGTTGCGGTCCACGGTATGGCGACGGCTGCGATCAATGGGAGCTGTGTATCTTCAGAACTCAGTTGCCGCGATGCCGGGCGGCCCAGCTTCGGAACTTGCTCTGCGGAAGTTGCGCCGGGAGATTCTGGACATGGAGGGTACGGCCTGGCTGCTGAGCGCTGACGCGCTGGCTGGAGATGCCGAGATCAGGGGTTTGTTTGAGCAGGCCCGTGACGCGGAATACGAGGAAATCCTGGATAAGTGTGCAGACTTCCATGCCGGGCTGGAGAAGGAGTACGCTGCATCGCATTTCACATACGGAGAGCTTGAAGAGAACGAGGTCGAGCTGGTCAAGCTGCGTAGCTGGATGAGGAAGGTTCGGGTCCGAGACCCGTTCGGTGCACCGCTGCGGGAGAAAGCTGAGGCGGCACTGGCTGCTTGTGCGGAGGCGCTGGAGGCATACGTGGCGCGCGTGTTCGAGGAGGACGGGGAGGGCGCCTGACCGCTCCTGCAAACGAATCAAGGACAGGCAACCTCTGGCCGGTCACCTGTCCTTGCTTCTGCGGGGCCTGCCCCGCGTGTTCTTCGTGAACTATCGCTTCGGCATCATTCGCTGGATGGTCACCGGAAGGATCGCGAGCACGACGACGGGCATTAGCCACCAGGTGGGTATAGTCGTTGACTGGCTAAGGATGTAGGTAGCGCCTAGGCCAATAACCACGGCGGCGGCAACCACCCAGTCATCTCCGATGAGGAAGTCCCACCAGAAGAGTCCGAAGGCTTTGATTCTGCTCATGTGTTGTGTCTCCTAGATGGGTTGGATCAGCTGAGGGCGGGGGCGGGCGAATCCCTGACTGTTTTCGCGCGTCGGAAGACCGCGACGAAGGCCAGGGCTACAACGAGGACTACAGGGATGATTACTACGAGTGCGGCATCCGATCCGGGCCATTGAGCCCCGGCTCCTTCGGCTCCCCAGAAGAGGCCGAAGGAAGTGAGCATTATCCCCACCGCGAACTTCATGGTGTTCTCTGGAACCCGCGAGAGTGGGGCGCGAACTGCTAGGCCGGCAACCGTCACCACGACGACGGCGGCCAGGGCCCCCAGGGCGGCAAGCGGGATGTTGTGCTGGTTGCTGCCAAAGGTCAGGGCAATAAAGACCACTTCCAGGCCTTCGAGCAGGACACCCTTGAACGAGAGAGTGAAGGCGTACCAGTCGCCGGCGAACGGGCGACGCTCACCCGTAGCAACCCGGGCGGCCTGAACTTCCTTGGCGTAAGCCGCGTTCTCATCATGCAGCGGTTTGTTTCCGCTGGCGCGCAGGACTGCCTTGCGAACCCAGCCGATCCCGAATACCAGCAGCAGGCCGCCGATCACTAGGCGCAGTGCGGACATCGGCAGGGCGGTCACGGCGGGGCC
>JABBNV010000096.1:2587-8490 GCA_019352125.1 Acidobacteriota bacterium
GGCAACGATCACGATGAGGACCACGATGGCTGTCGCCATTCCCTTGAACGCTGACCGCCAGTCCCGTGCGGTACCCGCGGCGAGGATGATGGTGAGTGCCTCGACGGCCTCGACAGTACAGGCGAGGAACACCGCGGCGAATAATGCGAATCCAGTCACAGGGAGAATTACCTTTCGTGCACAAGAGCCCGAGCTTCGGACTCTGATCTAACCGTTGTTACATTCATTTCATCACGATCGTCGCAATTATCGGAACTGCTGTGAGCGTGACACCCGTCTACGGAGAGTCGGAGGCCAATTCTGGATCCGCGTTCGTGCCGGGTTGGTGAGTGGACGCCGGTGAGGGTGCCGGCTTCTGTGGTGATCGCATGCTCGTAGCCTCGGCCACGGTAGGCGACATCGGTCACGACACCTGGCAGCGTGCCCTCCTCCGTTGTGGAGGTGAGGGCGGCCGCGTCAGGGCGGATGATGGTGTTGATGCGTTGGCCTGGACTGAGCTGGCCGATGGTCCGGGTGCGCTGTGTTGAGTTCCCGATCTTGATCGTCGCGTGCCCGCCGGCACTTTCAAGCACGGTTCCAGGTAGTTCGCCTGCCCTGCCTGTGAACCGGGCTACAAAGGGGGTGGCAGGGTGCCTGTAGAGCATCTCTGGTTGGTCAAGCTGGACCAGGCGGCCGTTGTCGAGCACTCCGATGCGGTCGGCCAGTGCGAAGGCCTCGGACTGGTCGTGGGTGATGTATACCGCGGTTGCACCGCAGGCCCTTGTCGCAGTCGCGATCTCCAGGCGCAGCCGTTCGCGCAAGTCGGCATCCAGGTTCGAAAGCGGTTCGTCGAAGAGCAGTAGCCCCGGTTTAGCGACGATGGCACGGGCCAGCGCCACGCGTTGTTGCTGTCCACCGGAGAGTTCGGAAGGATACCGGGCGGCGTACTCCACTAAGCCGACTGTCTCCAGAGCTTCGGCTGTGCGTGTCCTTACCTCTGACCTGGGGATTCGGCGTCGGCGCAAGGCAAATGCGACGTTCTGGGCGACGCTCATGTGTGGCCAGAGGGCGTAGTCCTGGAAGACCATGCCGAGGTCACGTCTTTCGGGAGCCACGTGAACTGACGTGTCGTCGACGGTACGAGCAGCGATCTGCAGCAACCCGGTATCGAGGTGTTCCACGCCTGCAAGGGCTCGGACTAGAGTGGACTTTCCTGACCCTGACGGGCCGAGGAGGACTAGGAATTCTCCAGGTTCTACGTCCAGGTTTACGTCAATGAGGGCCTGAACCTTCCCGTAGTTTTTTCCGAGTCCGGAAGCGGTGATGCGGTGCCCGCTCATGCTGCAGCTCCGAGACGGCGCCAGCCTGCGGGGGCGAAAAGGGCCCATAGGCCCCAGGTGAGACCCATAACGGTCAGGGCTACCAGGATGGCGAGTACTTCCATTGCAGTGCCTCCTCCGAAGTCGTAATTAGCAAGTGCTTTGGTGATGCCAACCGCTACTGGAGGCTGACCGGGTGGGTAGAGCAGCTCGGACACTGGGAGCTCCAGCAAAGTGCCCCCGAATGTCAACAGCCACGCCGAAATGAGCGGTCGAGCCAGCAGTGGCAGCGCCGTTCCGGTCCATGCGGTGATGGGCCCAGCCCCGTGGACCCGGGCCGCATGGGGCAGTGATTGCTGGACCTGCCCCACCGTTCCGACCAGAAGCCTGGTGGTGGACGGAAGCGCAGTGGCGATATAGCCAAGCAGCAGCAGGGCTGGGGTGCCGTAGAGATGGATTCCGAGGGCATTGGTGAGCGGAAGGTTGTAGGTGAAGATGTACCCAGCGGCGAAGACGATTCCGGGTAGAGCCACGGCGGTGAGTAACAATAAGTCGAGCATGCGGCGAGATATCTTTCCCCCCGTGCCCGTGAGTAATCGCGCAGCGACCAGCCCAAGTGTCACCGACGCCGTCGCTGTGGCGGCCCCCATCAACACCGAGAAGAGCAGTGGCTCGTGCAGTTCCGGGCTGTTGATCACGCGCGTGTAATTGTCGAACGTGAACGCGTGTGAGCCAGTGATGGATCCGAGGCCGTTGATCACCGAAGCACTGAGTGCTCCGAAGACGGGTACGCCGAGCGTGGTCAGCACCATGACCCCCAGCGCAACGCCCACCCCAGCCCGGGTGCGACCAGGCATCGAGTGGCGGCGGGGATTGCGGCTACGCCCGCTCAGAACACGATAGGTGCGGCCACGGAGCGCGCGGTGCTGGGCGAAGATGGCGATGCCAGCCATGGCCAGCAGGACCCAACCGACGGCGGCCGCAACAGGGAAATCGACAGGGAAGGCTTGCACCGCGTTGTAGAGGGTGTAGGTGGCGATCGGGAAGCTGGCATCGTTGGCGAGGGTGGCCGCGACGCCGAAATCGCTGATTGATTCCGCGAACACGATCGCGAAGGAGGACCATATGGCGGGCGCCAGAAGCGCAACGGTGATCCGTCCGGCATCCCACCGCCCGCCGCCGTGAACCCGGACGGCGGCGGCGAACTCATCACCCAGACCACCTAGCGCTCCGGAGATGGCAAGGTAGGCAAAGGGTAGGCCCTTCACCGCTAGGACCATGGTGACGCCCACGGGGCCGTAGATGAGTCCGCGCAAGCCGGCGTCTGGTACGCCAAGGACGTCCATGACCCCGTTGGGTTCTAGCAGTCTCTCCCAACCAAGCGCGATCAGGTACGAAGGCGCCAGCAGCAGAGCGAACATGGATCCGCCCCACAAGCCTCGAAGCGGCACGTTCGTTCGCTGTACCGCCCAAGCGATCGCCCCGCCAAGCACAGTAGCTCCTATGGCGGCGCCAATCCCGACTAGCAAGGAGTGCACCACTGCTGGAAGGAACGTAGGGGTCATCACCTGCTTGAATGCGTCGAGACTGAACCATGCGGTCCCCTGGTCAAACAGCGCGGGGCTGAAGGCCACCAGTAGGAAAAGGAAGATTGGTAGGACCAGCAGACCAAAAACCGCGATCCAGAACAGGACCCACCATGCTCCGCGCCATGAAGGCGCTCGGCTCCGGATAGAAAGCTTGGGCTGGGCGATTGTGGAGAGGGCTGCCATTACTTAATAGTCGAGTCGAACCAGGTGTTGATTTGTCCCTCAAGGGGGCCCCAGAATGCGGGATCAATCCGCTGGTAGTCCGGCATCGCCGGAAGGGCTGAGGATGCAGTGACCCCTGGAACGACGGGCCAATAGAGCGAGTCGCCCTGCTGGTCGGCGGTCTGCATGACCTTCTGGCCAGCAGCTGAGAGCACATAATCTACGAATTGCTTGGCCTCAGTCTGGACGTCAGCCGGGGCCTTCTTGTCGATGCCGATTACTCCGGGGAGCAGAGTTGCCTTGGGTAGGTAAACGACCTTGGGGTCAAAGTTAGCCGACTTCTTGGCCTTGAGAACCTCGCCAGCGGCGGCCGAGCTTTGGATGATGCCGTAGTCGACCTGTCCGGTTTCCAGCGCGTGGAGAGTATCACCGTTGGTTGGGTAGACGTGCAGACCGTTGGACTTGAGCTTGGAGAAGTATGCTTCACCAGCCTTCATGCCGCCGGACTGTCCACCGAGTTGATTCATCATCCCTGCGATGAATGGGTAGGTAGGGCCGGACTGTGACGGGTCATTCATCCCCACCTTGCCCTGATACGGCGCCGTCGCAAGATCGTCATAGGTCGAGGGGACAGTACTGGTCTTGGCCGAGTTGTAAATGACGGCGGCCATGACGGTGGTGCTGACCGGGATGTAGGAATGATCGGACGGCGCCAAGGCTTTCCCGGCGGCTGTCAGCGTCGCAGTCGGTGTGTACGAGGCGAGCATTCCCGCCTTGTCCAGTGACGCGAATGCTGTGTCGCCATCGACCCACAGTAGGCCCCACTGCGGGTTGTTTTTCTCCGCCTGCACTTTGGTCAGCAGCGGACCCGTGGAATCATCTACAAGGTTGACCGGTATGCCGGTCGCGGCCGTGAAAGCTTTCGTTACCGCTGCGTCATATCCCTGCGCCGAGTACACCACCAACGGAGTCTTCGCCCCGCCCGAGCCGCCGGCCCCGGCCGATCCCGACGGAGAGACCGCCGCCGTCGACCCGCAGCCCGCCATGGCCATCGCCGCAACAGCCGCCGCAGCGGCCATTGGGAGTGCTCGCTTGCCGATTTTACCAACCATCACTTCTGCCTCCTGAACGAGTTCGACTGCCAATGCAACAGCCGTTAGAAATGATCATTGTCCGCCGTTAATTAACAGTGGAGAACAGGTGAACGGGCCGTGAACCCCGGAGCAATACCTGGATCCAGTCGCAGGGAAAGGTTCCGCACGACGCCCGGCGGCCCTAAAGTCTTCCATGGAACCTGAAAGCACACTCGACCGCAGGAGCGACATGGACCACAGGGCAGAACGGGTTGACCCGCCGCGCCGCAGGCCCCGGATCAGCCAAAAGCTGGGAACCCTGCTTCACTCAATCGGCCGGGAATTACGAGAACCCGAGGCATCCAAACCAGCAAAGACAGCGGAATTCGGGCCCGAGCACGACGACTACACGCAGACCCGCAATGCCCTCACCTGGCTCGGCCTATAAACAAGCCAAGACCCGATGAAATTCAACCGGTTAACGCCAACCGAATACAGGACCATCACGGCCAATTGAAAACAGGGCCGTCAACCATGATGGAGTGTTTACGGTTCTTTCACCGGCCCAATTTTGAGGTGCCTATCTGTGCACCGGGAGGGGTTTAGCTGACCGCCAGATGAGCCTTCGCACCAGACTGAGCCCTTGGCCCAAAGATACTTTTGGCAGATAAGCCTTGGTGATCGCATTGGCGGTTTTAGGCAGCGCTGCTGCCTCTGGATAAACCATGAACAGTGGTTCGTAGCGAGGCTGAAACTTGGACTTAAAGGCCAGTAACGAGCGGAAACCGTAAACGGGCTCCAAGATCGCCCCGATCCGATCAAGCAGCCAATCCAGCATACCCAGCGCGTCCGGCGCCGGGTGCGCGTTCGGGCTAGCATTGAGCCCAACCCGTGCCAATGGGGCACCGGAAAGACTGATGTACTCGTAACCTTGGTCCCGGAAGGAAAGGGCTGCCGAGGCGATGAGGAACTCGATTCCGGAACGGAATCCACTGCCGCGTCGACGCATAAAGTCCAGTGTCCAACCCACCACGACGCCGTCGCGGTAGACCGGCAGCCAGGAAGCAACTGCGTGGACCGTATGTTGGGCATCGATGGCCAACAAACACCGCACGGCAGCGTCGTTGACTTCATCGATTCCGCCCAAGGTGAAACCCATTTCCGGCATCCGCTTATCCGCGATCCACTCTTCTGAGATGGCGTGGATCTGACCAAGAACAGACAAGGGGGCCGAGGGGTAGCTCACCCATTCGGCGCATATCCCTTCCCTCGCCGCCTTATTCAACGAGGTCCGGATGTCCTGAAATTCCTTTCCACTAAATGCCATCCCGTTCAAATCGAGGATGGTGTCCTGTGCCACCTGGATCGAGCCCCAGCCCTGCGCTTGTGTGACATCAACGACCTGTTGACCGACCGAGTAGAAGGCGGGGGTCCAGCCATTGGCCGCCGTGAAACATGTGAACTCTAGGACATTCGTCGCTAAGTCTCGTGGGGGTCCCACGGGCGGCCCCAACGCCAGAGCTACACCAGCATGGACTCTGTAGGCAATGAAACTGTTCCCCGAGGCCGAGAACCAGTAGCTGTTCCCCGCCCACGTGGTCATCCACGACAGGGAAGAGCCGCCCGTCCGAGTGAGGATATTGCGTGCGTGTTGTTGGTCTGTTCCCCGCCCAGTATTGGCAGGCAGCAGGAAGGTCCGTAGCACCAACACGGCCGCCGCTCCCCAAAAGAGGACGCCAATACCTTCATAGAGCAGAACGGCTAGCGTGCTTTGAGGGAAG
>JABBNV010000096.1:8500-9283 GCA_019352125.1 Acidobacteriota bacterium
TCTTAGGAACCGGTCCAAAACATCCGCCGTCAAGGTCAACAATCCAGGAGTCGGCGTGAAATCGCGAGCCAGCAGCAGCCCTGCTGCCACATAAACTATTGCTAATCCAGCACCGATGGCAGCCAGCATTCCGGCCAAGCGAAAGTAGGTCTTGGGCGGGGCCTTAACGGGAAAGAATCTGCGGGTCAGAACCAGCAAGATCACCAACAGAATCGGCAGCAGCAGTGGTAGCACCAAACTCAGCGGATGCCTAAAGGCGGCAACGTCTAAGGAACCCAGCCCCTCGTTCACGGCACCGTTGGCACCCGCGGGAAACAGCGCTGCCACAATGTATGTTCCGGCTACAACAGCGAGACCAGTTTCGATCAACAGGGTGGTAGCCCAGGCAAACCTGCGCCCCCTGCGCAAGCCATCAGCGAGGAGCAACAACAGCACAGAGGGCAGAATCGCCATGAAGATGCCGCCGGCCCCCGCACGCTGTTGCAACGTCGCCGTCGCACAATCCTTTACTTGCGAAGGGTCAGAGCACAAAGCGTGCAGAGTTTGCGGATCCACGGGTTGGATGTTGATAAACAAGAATCGCAGCACGGCCAGCGGGCCAACCGCATGTGGCAAGACTCCCGCCAAGACCGGACCGATAGCGGAAGCTGCCACCACCAGAGCGACCAACACTCTACTCTCGTGGCGAGATGCCGCGGTGATTCTCGGATTTATCCCCCGACGTTGCAGAAGCGGTCCAAGCACCAATCCGGCAGTGGCCGCGCACAGGCGGACAACATCGGC
>JABBNV010000097.1 GCA_019352125.1 Acidobacteriota bacterium
GGCGGGCCAGATCGCCCATCCGTTCCAGGGACGCGCTCATCCGCAGGGAGCCAACAATCATGCGCAAGTCGCTGGCTACAGGCCCTTGCAGCGCCAGAATGTCGATGGCGCGCTCGTCCAGATCATTCTGCAGGAAGTCAATCCGGGCGTCCGCGGCAATAACATCCTGAGCCAATTCAACATCGGCGCCGCTGAACGCGGACGTCGCTTTCGTCAACGCCTCGGTAACAAGACCCGAAATCTGGATCAGTTCGTCGCCCACCTGGGTGAGTTCTGCCTGGAAAACTTTACGCACGGAGCGTCCTTTCGCGGTTGCACTGCTGCCCAAGTAGGAAGGTACTTCTAGGCGTTGAGATCACAGTAGCGGATGCGGCCCGCTGGCCACAGTTCCACTGATCAGGATCCCAGCAAGTTGTGAACAGCTAGGCACCGCCGCGTGAACGTTAGTTGAACTGCTGCAAATTCCTGCTCTTGGGCGGCGGTGGGCCCCCTTTGGCGCATAAGCTAGTGGGGTGAACCCCCTGCTCCTCGGACTCCTGTCCGCCGCCGTCGGCCTTGTGCTTGGCGTGTTGGGCATGCTGGCCTTCAGCATGAGCGAGCGTCAGCGGCGCGAAGTAGTCGCTGTGGAGGAACCAACACTGCCCGATGGTGTGGCTGACGTGTTGGCCGTGGTGGGGCGCGCATACGTAGTGGTGGACGCTGTGGATGGGGTAGTGCGAGCCAGCCCCGGTGCTTACACTTTTGGTCTGGTCCGTGGGCACACAGTGGTGCACTCGGAACTGTTGAAGATGACCAGCAGAGTTCGCCGCGATGGTGTGATCGATGAGGCCCAGTTGGAGCTTCCGCGAGGACCGCTGGGCCAGGGCACCATTGTGGTGCAGGTTCGGGTGGCGCCGTTGGGAGATGAATACATTCTCTTGCTGGCGGATGACCGTACCGAAATTACGCGTACCGAGGCAATCCGCAATGACTTTGTGGCGAACGTGTCTCATGAGTTGAAAACTCCTGTGGGTGCTATTTCGCTGCTGGCCGAGGCGCTGGAAGATTCCCCGGATGATGAAGAAGCCGTTCGCCGTTTCGCGCAGCGCATGCACAAGGAGTCCGCACGCCTAGCGGCCTTGGTGCAGGACATTATTGAACTTTCCCGGTTGCAGGGTGCGGACGTGGTGCAGCAGGGCAAGCCGGTGGACATCAACGCCGTGATTGCCGAGGCGGTCGATCGTTCCAAATTGCCCGCGGAAAGCAAGAACATCAGTGTGATTGTAGGGGGATCCGCCACTCCGCCAATTTTTGGCGATCCGGATCTGCTCGTCACGGCGTTTCGCAACTTGATTGACAACGCCATTCGCTATTCGCCGGAAAATACTCAGGTAGGAATCGGCATCCGTTCCCAGGACGGCCTTGTAACGGTGTCCATCTCTGACCAGGGGGATGGCATGTCAGCGGAGGATCAGGAACGGGTCTTTGAACGTTTCTACCGGGTGGATGCGGCCCGCTCGCGGCACACCGGCGGTACCGGATTGGGACTGAGCATCGTCAAGCACGTAGTCTCCAACCATGGTGGCGAGGTCAGCATTTGGTCCCAGCCGGGTAAAGGCTCAACTTTTACGGTCCGTCTTCCAGAAATGGAAATGACGGACGACGACGGCGGCGCCAGTTCCGGCGAAGCTTCTGGCCGCATGGCCGAAACGAGGGATGCATCCGCATCGAAAAACCTAGGAGCAACTGCGTGAGCAGGATTTTGATTGTTGAAGACGAAGAATCATTCTCTGACCCACTGTCCTACCTGCTGGGTAAGGAAGGGTTTGAGGTTGCTGTTGTAGACAATGGGCTCGATGCCATCACCGAATTTGACCGCGCCGGGGCGGACCTGGTGCTGCTGGACTTGCAGCTGCCGGGCCAGTCCGGCACCGAGGTGTGCCGGCAATTGCGCCAGCGTTCCAGCGTCCCCGTGATTATGCTGACGGCCAAGGACTCGGAGATAGACAAGGTAGTGGGGCTGGAGCTCGGCGCGGATGACTACGTCACCAAGCCGTACTCGTCCCGTGAGTTGGTTGCTCGAATCCGTGCGGTGCTGCGCCGTCAGGCCGAGCCAGAAGAATTGATCACCAGTACCGTAGCCGCTGGGCCGGTGCGGATGGATGTGGAACGCCACGTGGTCAGTGTCAGTGGCGAGCAGGTTTCCTTGCCACTGAAGGAGTTTGAGCTGCTGGAAATGCTGCTCCGCAACTCCGGCCGGGTACTTACCCGTGGCCAGCTCATTGACCGTGTGTGGGGGTCCGACTACGTGGGGGACACCAAGACGCTTGACGTGCACGTCAAGCGCCTGCGGAGCAAGATTGAGCCGGACCCGTCCGCGCCCAGGTATCTGGTGACGGTGCGGGGTCTGGGCTACAAGTTCGAGCCCTAAGGATTATTTGCTGGCGGTTGCCGTGGCCGAAGCCGAACTGGTGGAGGCCGAATCGCTGGCGGAAGAAGATGCCGTGCTGGTGGAGGACGGGCTCGGCGTGGGGATGTACTGCTTGTATTCCTTCAGGCTTGCGTCCATCACGGGCACCTGGAGCTTCGTAGAGTCAGGAGTCTTGGTGCCATTTTGACTGATGGTGAGATCCTCCACCGTGCCGGGAGCGCCCTTCACCGTGGAGAGAATCGCACTGTCAGTCTCCTGGTTCAGGTAAACGGGCGCGTTGGCCGGAACGTTAATTTCAGTCTGTGAACCGTTATCGCCGCTGATGGTCACGCGGATGTCTTGACCGGACGTGTTGAACAGTGCACCGATCACGCGGCCGGGCTGACCCTTGCCGTTGGAGACCACAATCAGGTTGCGTACCTCAATGTTGCCCACATCCGTACGTACACCGTCGGACGGTGAGTACGTCATAGTGGTTGCCTGCGGGGTGATGTAGCTGCAACCGGTCACTGAAAGTACTCCCAGTGACAGGGCTGCAATCAGGCTTGCGCGTTGTACACGACTACTCGCAGCAAATCTCACGACAGGAACTCCTCGAGGCGGGGCAATAATGATCCTTCCCAGCTTATCTGTTAAAAACCTCTTTACGTGTCTCGAAGTCAGTGGAGGAAGGAAAATGTCCTCGGCTCAACGCACCTTTTCGCTCCGGAGTCAAGGCCTTGTGAGAATTTCGTCAAGCTCCCTAGTGGCCGCTGACCTGCGAAAACACGCGGGAGTGAGTGCGAAAACGTGCTAAACTAGAGGCTGGGAAAGGGAGAATCCACATGGTTTTTGAGGTCGGCGAGACAGTAGTTTACCCCCACCACGGTGCAGCGAAGATCGAGGAGATTAAGCTGCGCACCATCAAGGGCGTTGAGAAGATGTATCTCAAACTCAAGGTGGCTCAGGGGGATCTGACAATTGAAGTTCCGGCAGAGAATGTGGACCTTGTTGGGGTCCGCGACGTTGTTGGAAAAGAAGGCTTGGAGCACGTCTTTGACGTTTTGCGAGCGGAGTTCACTGAAGAACCCACCAACTGGTCGCGTCGTTACAAGGCCAACTTGGAAAAGCTTGCTTCTGGAGACGTCATCAAGGTAGCGGAAGTAGTGCGTGACTTGTGGCGTCGAGACCACGATCGTGGCCTCTCTGCTGGTGAGAAGCGCATGCTGGCAAAGGCTCGGCAAATTCTGATTTCAGAACTGGCCCTGGCTGAGAAGACTGATGAAGAAAAGGCTGCGACTGTGCTGGACGAGGTTTTGGCTTCCTAGGCAGTTCGGCAACATGCTGGTGACGAGGGTCCTGACGCTTTATGCGTCAGGACCTTTTTTGTTGTAGCAGACTAGGCTGGCACGTATGGATTCTTCCCAAGGGAACGCCGCGCGCTCGGCTACAGCAGTAGTTATTGTGGCGGCAGGATCGGGGCAACGCCTGGGCCACGGAATACCCAAGGCCAGAGTGCCGCCGGCGGGCCAGCCCATTCTGGCGCACGCTTTGCGCGGCGTGATTGCTGCCAACGTTGCAGCCCAGATATACGTGTGTGTCCCCGTTGGGGATTCGCAATTGCGGGAGATCTGCGCAGCAGAGGAGCAACTCAACGACGGCCACCCGGTTGTTATTCACACTGTCCACGGTGGGGCGTCCCGTGCCGAGTCTGTGGCCAACGCGCTGCGGGCTCTGGAACCATCCATTGAACGTGTATTGATCCACGATGCGGCCAGGCCGCTTGTCCCGGTGGAAGTATTTACGCGGGTGTGCCAGGCCTTGGATGGGGGTGCTCCGGCGGTGATTCCCGTCATTTCGGTGGTGGACACCATTAAGTCAGTTGAACCCGTTCTGCTAGGTGGCGCAGAAGCCTACCGCGTCACAGGAACACCTGCCAGGGATACCTTGCGGGCAGTGCAAACTCCCCAAGGATTCAGCCTCCACGCGCTACGGGAAGCTCACAGTGCGGTGCCAGCGCAGGATGACATTACGGATGATGCGATGCTGATGGAGCGAGCCGGCGTGGACGTCTATGTGGTGCCGGGCAGTGAATATTCACATAAAATCACTTCTGCCAGTGATCTCCTCCTTGCTGAAGCATGGCTGGAGGGCCCACTGGCTCCGCGTTGGGTGGAGGGATGACTATGGAACGCTTGCCGCAGACAGGAATGGGCGTAGACGTGCACGGCTTTGCGCCGGAGGGCCAAGAGCGGCCGCTCTGGCTGGCTGGCCTGTTGTGGCCCGACGAGCAAGGGCTTGCGGGGCACTCGGACGGGGATCCGGTAGCCCACGCTGCAGCAGATGCGCTGTTCTCGGCCGCCGGCCTCGGTGACCTTGGCACGCACTTCGGCACTGACCGGCCAGAATACGCCGGTGCCAGCGGCGTGACGCTGCTGGCTGAGGCTGCACGAATCGTGCGGGCGCATGGTTACAGCATCGGCAACATCGCGGTGCAGCTCATCGGAAATCGGCCCAAATTCGCGCCACGCAGGCTTGAGGCGCAGCGCGTACTTGCTCAGGCGGCTGGCGCGCCGGTGAGCGTCAGCGCCACCACCACGGATCATCTGGGCTTTACTGGTCGCGGTGAGGGAATCGCAGCCATTGCGACGGCGTTAGTCATCCATGCGGATGGGGATGCGGCAGTTGGGTAATCTGTAACGGTGACCATGCGCTTCTACGACTCCGCTACGGCCGAGGTTCGCGATTTTGTTCCCCTGACGGAGGGGAAGGCATCCCTGTACTACTGCGGTGCCACCGTTCAGGGGGAGCCGCACATTGGCCACCTGCGCTCGGCCCTGGCCTTTGACCAACTAACCCGGTGGATGGAATACCGCGGGTTGGCTGTCACGGTGGTGCGCAACGTGACGGACATTGATGACAAGATCCTGGCCAAATCGGCAGAGTCCGGGGAGCCCTGGTGGGCACTTGCCTACCGATTTGAGCAGGCCTTCGAGGACGCCTACGACGCCCTGGGGATTGGTAAACCCACCTATGAGCCTCGCGCCACGGGTCACATCACCGAGATGCACCAGCTCGTTACTGAGCTGATTGAGGCGGGCCACGCCTACCCTGCCACTGATAACTCCGGTGACGTGTACTTTGATGTCCGCTCGTGGCCGAAGTACGGGTCCCTAACGCGGCAAAAGATTGATGACATGCAGGCGGCGGTTGACGCGGATCCGCGCGGTAAGAAGGATCCTCGTGACTTCGCCTTGTGGAAGGGCAGCAAGCCGGGCGAGCCAGCCACTGCATCTTGGCCCAGCCCCTGGGGTGCCGGCAGGCCGGGGTGGCATCTGGAGTGCTCCGCGATGGTGGGCAAGTATCTAGGCGATGCGTTTGATATTCATGGTGGTGGGCTGGACCTCCGGTTCCCGCACCACGAGAACGAGATGGCGCAGTCGCAGGCCGCTGGGCGCCCGTTCGCCAACTTCTGGATGCACAACGGCCTGGTGACGTACCGGGGCGAGAAGATGAGCAAGTCCTTGGGTAACACCGTGGGGCCATCCCAGCTGTTTGAGCAGGCCAAACCCTTGGTGGTTCGTTACTACTTGGGCCAGGCCAATTACCGCTCTGTGCTGGACTACAGGCCAGACTCCCTCGGGGAGGCTGCTGCCGCCGTCGAACGCATTGAAACTTTCATGACCAAGGCTATGGCCGCGCTGGCCCCCGCCGGGGACTTTTCCTTCTGGCCTGGCGCCGCACCGGAAGGCTTTGAACAGGCCATGGATGATGACCTCAACATTCCGGCAGCCCTTGCTGTCTTGCATGACACGGTTCGGCGCGGTAATTCTGCTTTGGCCAGCGGTGCCAAAGATGAGCTGTTGCTGGCTCATCGCGAGGTCTGGGCCATGACTCGCGCACTGGGTATTAATCCGATGGATGAGACGTGGAAATCAACCTCCGACGGCGGCGCGATGGCCGCCCTGGGTGCCTTGGTGCAGCTCGAGTTGGAGCGCCGTGCCAACGCTCGCGCCGGCAAAGATTGGGCCACTTCGGATGCTATACGTGACTCGTTGAGCGAGGCTGGAGTTGACATCGCAGACTCGGTTGATGGACCCACCTGGAGTCTTCGCAACCTCTAGGGCACTCCCTCCAGTAAACTGGAAGGTGGAGCGTGTGCTCCGTGATGACGAGGTTAAGGGTTTTTTCATGGCCAATGGTTCGCGCCCAGGCGCAGTGCGCAAGCTGAAGAAGGGCCCCTCCAAGGGCACCGGCGGCCTTGGCAGGAAGGCTCTAGAAGGTAAGGGGCCCACGCCCAAGGCGGATGAGCGTCCCTACCACAAGGCATACAAGAGCAAAGAGCTCTCGGAGCGCTCAGCTGCCAAACGTGGCACCGGTGGGCAGCGCCCAGGTAGCCGTTCCGGCCCCAAGGGGCGCGCAACCGAGGAACTTGTGACGGGGCGTAACTCTGTGGTGGAGGCGCTACGTGCAGGCATCCCGGCCAAAACCCTCTATGTTGCCGTACGCATTGACGTTGATGACCGGGTACGTGAATCAATGAAGTTGGCCACGGAGCGGGGCATTCCCTTGATGGAAATGCACAAGCCGGAACTTGACCGACTCACGGAGGACGCGGTTCACCAGGGCTTGGTGCTGCAGATTCCGCCGTACGACTACGAAGACGCGGTGGATACTGCCCAGGAGACCATCGTCAAGTGGAAAAAGGGGTACATCCCCAACGCACCGCTTTTTGTGGCCCTGGATGGCATTACTGACCCCCGCAACTTGGGCGCGATTATTCGAAGCGTCTCCGCCTTTAGCGGCCACGCCGTGATTGTTCCAGAGCGGCGCAGTGTGGGCATGACGGCCTCAGCGTGGAAGACCAGCGCTGGTGCTGCCGTGCGTGTGCCAGTGGTCCGGGCGCCGAACCTCAACCGTGCTTTGACCGCGTTTAAAGACATGGGGATTTTTGTGTTGGGCCTGGACGGGGACGGGGACGTCAGCCTGCCGGACCTGGCTCTGGCCACGGATCCGATCTGCATTGTGGTGGGGTCTGAGGGTAAGGGTCTCTCCCGGCTCGTCCGCGAAAACTGCGATCAAATTGTTTCCATTCCGATCGACTCGGCCATGGAGTCATTGAACGCTTCAATGGCCGTGGGTATCAGCCTGTACGAGATTTCCAAGCGTCGGGCTGCGAGTAACTAGACCATGACGATGGCAGAACTGCAGGTTTCGCCTGCGGTAGGAGCCGCGCATTCGCGCGCCTTTCCGCTTGGCCTAAGCGCACCCCCACAGGGTGATCCGATGGATACGGTCAACGTTGCCGTGTACGCTCCGGCGCTCGCGGACGTGGTGGTCTATGTGCAAGAGCCAGGCCAAGAGTGGCGCGGCGTATTGTTGCCGGATTTTGATGACGGTGTGCATCACGGAGTAGTTACCAACATGCCGGTGGGAAGCCTCTATGGCTTCCGTTCCGCGGGCCCGGACATGAGCGGGCACGTGGATTTCGATCCCGCTTCCGAACAGCTGTTGTTAGATCCGTATGGTCGGCACATTCATACCGAGACAATCGCCGCTGCAGGCCGGGAGCTATATTTCTCCGTGCGCATGCACAGCGGTTTTGACTGGGGTCAGGATGCTCACCCGCACACGTCGTGGCGGGATACCGTCATATACGAGGCCCACGTCAAAGGGCAGACGATGCTTCACCCGGACGTGCCGGAGAACATCCGTGGTACCTATGCCGGTCTGGCTCATGTGGCGTCCATTGAGCACCTGAAGCGGCTGGGAATTACCGCGGTGCAGCTGCTGCCCATCCACTTTCACCTGGATGAGCCGCACCTGACGCCCAAGGGTTTGACGAATTATTGGGGTTACAACACTTTGGGCTTTTTTGCCCCTCAGGTTTCCTATGCCAGTGCTGACGCACGTGCTGCAGGCCCGCAGGCGGTCCAAGATGAGCTCAAGGGCATGATCAAGCTGCTGCACGCTGCGGGAGTCGAAGTAATCCTGGACGTGGTTTACAACCACACCGCAGAGGGTGCAGCCACGGAACCAGCGCTGTCTTGGCGTGGACTCGCGAATTATGCCTACTACCGTCATCACGGCGAGCACTATGCGGATACCACCGGTTGTGGAAATTCCTTGGATTTCAGCAACCCTCGAGTGATTCAGCAAACGCTGGATTCGCTGCGCTATTGGGTCGAAGAATTCCATGTGGACGGATTCCGCTTTGACCTAGCGGTGACCTTGGGCCGCAATGCTGCCAACGAGTTCCGCACGCAGCATCCCTTCCTGATTGCTGCAGCTACAGACCGTGTACTCTCCGGAACCAAGCTCATCGCTGAGCCGTGGGATTTGGGACCCGATGGCTGGCAAACGGGCAGGTTCCCCGTGGGCTGGGTGGATTGGAATGATCATTTCAGGGATTCAGCACGCGATTTCTGGCTTACCGACCGGGCCGCTATTGATGCCGGCCGTGAGGGTGGATCTGTCCGGCAAATTTCGGACAGTTTAGCTGGCTCGGCCCAGTTGTTTGCTGGCTCCCATCGCAGCCAACTGGCGTCCATCAATATGATCACCGCACACGATGGCTTTACGCTGGCTGATTTGGTGGCCTATAACTCGAAGCATAATGAGGCCAATGGTGAGGATAACCGCGATGGCGGAGACCACAACCACAGTTGGAACCATGGTGTGGAAGGCCGCGCGCAGGATCCAGCAATCCTTGCGGCACGGGCTCAGTCCGCACGTAATCTGATGGCCACGCTGTTGCTCTCCATGGGAGTACCCATGATTACAGCTGGGGATGAGTTGGGCCGCAGTCAGCGCGGAAACAACAACGCATACTGTCAGGACAACGAGCTCACCTGGCTTGACTGGTCCCTCGACGAGTCGGCCCAAAAC
>JABBNV010000098.1:0-1463 GCA_019352125.1 Acidobacteriota bacterium
CCCCGACGTGGTGAAGACCGTCACCGGCGAGGACGTCACCCTCGAGGAGCTTCGGCCGCGCCACCCGGTCTATGGCGAGGCACTGCGCCGGCTGGCTTCGGGGTCTAAAAGCCTGGCGCTCCGGCAGAGCCTCATGGAAAAGTTTGATGCAGAGCCACAATCTGTGCAGGGGCTCATTCGGATGGTCAGCTGGTCCTTGGACTGTGAATTGAAAGTTCCGGACAGGCAGCTGTTACGAGTGGCCTTCGTTGCCAGCAAGCTCTCTGACAATGTGCTGGCGGAGCGTGCCGCCAGTCTGGTGGTAGACCCTGAATTACAGATTTTGGCTCGTGCCGTCTTGGCCCGCGTGCATTACAACTCCGGGCGCCACGCGGAGGCCGCACAGTTGTTGGAGCAGGATTTCGAAGCTGGCTCGACGCCGGAGTCACTCACCGTCGGCGCGTTACTCTGGGCAGTGACCCATGCCGCAATGGGTCAAAAATCGTGTCAAATTGCGGCCGGTGCCGGCCGGCTGCGGCGTGCGGGAGAGCGCCTGGCTCAGCAGAAACCACAAGACGCAGCGGCAATTCTCAGCGTTACCGCGGAACGTGCTCGGCTGATTGAACTCATTGCTCTCTCCGTCGCGAACGATTACACGGACAGACTGAGGCAGCTGGACGCAATAACGGCTCGCACCGCAGACGCAGATCCAGGATTCTCGCCGAGCAAGATCTTCGCGCTAGCCCTGCGCTCCGAGATTCTTGTCATGCAAGGCCATCCCCTCCGAGGTCTCGAGCTCGCGGAGGAAGCGCTCAATCTGCTAACAGAAGATGATGATGAGCTTTTCTTCTACTCGGAGTTTGTGCTGGTTCGCTACCTGACGGCTGCCATAGCGTCGGCACAATGGGAGCGTGCTAGTGCGACGATCGATGCTTATTCCGCGACATCGTCCAAGGGCGTCATCACCTTCGGCGGCGGTCTAGGCGCCGCGCGTGGATTCATCTTGCTACGTCAGGGTAACTATGACCAAGCGTTAAAGGCCCTGCTCCCTGCCCTTGAGATGCTCGCCGCCAGCGATTCGCAGCAAGTCCTCCCTGCCGCTACGGCCATCGCGTGCTTTGCGGCGGCGGCTAGCGCTAGCCCCGTGGCCAAAGCCCTATGGGCTGCCTTCCCGCAACGTCTGGCCCCTACCTATCCGCAGTGGCACCTTACTTGCTATCTGGCCGCGGCTAAGGAGTACCTGGATAAGGACGGTAGCGGCATCGCTCAATTATTGGACCGTGCACGCGTTGCGCAGGAACAAGGTCTGCGTATGGTGGAGATCCTTAATTTAAGTCTGTGTATTCAGTTGGGGCACGACGACGTCGCGGCTAGGTTGAGTGACTTAAGCGGCACCGTTGAGGGCCCTTGGCTCCAAGGCTGGTGCCAGTTCGGGGCGGCTATCCAAGCAGGCGACGACGCGGCGTTACTCGCCGTCGGTAAGG
>JABBNV010000098.1:1473-4851 GCA_019352125.1 Acidobacteriota bacterium
CGGTAAGGCATTCAATGCGGCAGGCCTAGGCGAGGCCGCGCAATTGGCCTTCGCGCGAATCCGTCTCACGCCAAACCACCGCGTGCAGCACCATGGCATCACAGCAGACCACGGCCGATCGCTGACCGCCCGTGAGCAGCTCATGGTAAGACACGCGCAAGCAGGACTCACTGATAGACAAATTGCGGAGTTGTTGAGTGTCTCAGTCCGGACGGTGGAGGGGCACCTGTATCGCAGTTATGCCAAGTTGGGAATCAGTGGGCGTGAGCAACTGATGACGCATGAGGACTAATTGCGTACATTCCAAGTAGTCCAGAGCACTCAAAACAAGTACTCGTGCGTTTCTGGTACGGAGGCCAGGGGCTAAATAGAGTACCGTCCACTCGTGCCGTACCTACTCGACCTTCGTAAGTTGGAGACAGGTCTTTTTACCGCTCCAAAGAAAACGAAGGTCTCACAGTGTCGGTCTCAAATTCTGTCGCCCTGCACGTCAAGCTCGCTCAGGAACCATCTTCTTGGACTCATGGAGTGCTGGACGAACATAGTCATGATTACTGTCGACGTGACATGGTGCGGACCATGGTTAACGTCTTGCGGGACTCCAGCGGATTCGGAGTCCTTTTGGTGGGCGAGCATGGAACGGGCAAAACGTATCTGGCTCGAAAAGCTATCGATCAGCTGAAGAACGAGTATCTGATAGTCCAGGCTCAGGGTAGCTCTGTAGCTTCAGCTCTTCCGTACGGTGCGCTCCGCCCGCTGCTCAATGGCGTTCAGATAGTGGGCGGCGACCACCCAGTGTCAGTGGCGCAGGCGCTGAGCCAGCACCTACGACAGTTGGCTAATGGCCAAGACATTCTGCTCTGTGTGGACAACGCGGGTGACCTTGATGAGCTTTCGGCCCTGGTTATTTCACAGCTGGCCGGACGAGGAGTGGTGCGCCTTTTGGTGGTCTGCAATGATCTCTTGGCAGCACCGTCTGAGGTGGTATCCCTGTGGCGGCACGGTTCGCTGGAGCGGATGGATATTGGTTCCTTCAGCCGGGACGAGACCGCAGAATGGGTGTCCAGCCACAACGGCACAGCGGCATCGGCTGCGGTGGCGACTGCTCTTTGGGAAGTGAGCGGCGGTAGCCCCCGACAGCTGGACGTTATTTGGGCCGAGCAGATGGAATCCAAGGCACTGATACTGCAGGACGGCGTATGGGTGCTCTCGGGAAAGCTGTTTGAGTACCGGGACACTGCAGTAAATGCCCTTCTGCTTGGTATCGGAACTCATACGGCCACGGAACAACGTGTGGTGGAGCTCTTGGCTTTAACCAACGGACTTTCGTTGGGTGAGCTCTTGGCCGTTGCTGACTCTAGTGCCGTAGACGCACTGCAGATGAGGGGGACAGTGAGAATTACCTCAGGGAGTAACCCCAGAGTGACTCTGGCTACGCAGCTGGGGGCACATATGGTGCGGCGCCACGTTCCCAGCTGCCGAAGCAGGGAACTTCATAAGGCTCTTTCAACGGCGCATCAGAAAACTACTCTGCAGCCCTCCACCCTGCTGGCCATGGCTATCTGGGCACTTGATTGTGGAGCAGAGCTCAGCCAGGAGCAGACGGTCCGTGCCGTTCGTCTGGCTGTTGATGCTCGCCGGCCCGTGGATGCCCTGCGGCTGTTGGACTACCTGGACGCCGCGAATCGTCGCGCGATGGTTCGTGAGGAAGCTACCTCCTATTACCTCTCCGGTGATGCCGATCGGGCAGGCCATATCTTGGCCTCCATGGAGCGTTGTGCGCAAGAATGGCCGCTCGAAACGTGGTGCCTCGCCATGATTCTCTGGGCGCAAATGCTGAGCGAGGATTCCACGGCGCGCGGTCGCGAAGTGCTGCTTCGGGTACGTGCTGAGCTGGACCAGGCGCTCTCAGGTGAGGCCTCAACAGCTGTCCAGACGGGGGCGCTGCGGGACCAACTGGCGCTGGCGGAAGCGGAGTTAGCAGTATTTGATGGCCGGTATCGCGAGGCTTGCGATGTTTTGGATCGCCTCCGGGCTGATACCTGTTCGGCGTCGAACCGCGAGATTGCTGCTACTCGGCTGGCTGGAATTTGGACCATCGTTGGGCGCCTCACGGATGCCCAAAAATTGTCCAGGGCATCCACCGTGAGGGTAGATGTACCGGCAGCGTTTGGGCCCACCGGGGAGCTGTTCGACGCTGTCATCACGCGATTCATCGAGAGTGTGACACAGCAGGACTTGGCTGCCTCGTGCGCCGTAGGTTGTTCACAAACATTCGACGCCGCTCGCGCGGATGCGGCCAACCAGCTCTTCGATGGGGTGCTCAGCGCCTATGCCGGCAGAGCCGAAGACGCATTGAACCAGTTGGTCCCGGCACTCGCGCAGATGCGGGCCTGGGGGAACACCTCTGCAGCTCGGGTTGCGGCTGCAGCTGCAGCATACTGCCACGCCTTGCTGGGTGATAATGACGGAGCCCTCAGCTTCCTCAATCCCGTGACTGCAGCCCCCACTGCATCGGGCTTCGGGGGCATGCAAAGGAATTCGACGGTCGGATCCCGAGCGGTAGCAAGCGTGTGCAGCTACTTTCAGGTGATGGCCTCCGCAGAACTGGCCTCTGCGGAGAAGGCAAACGTGCGGTTGTTTGCGTTGGCCGATGAGGAAAAGCGCCGGCGTGCACCTTTCTTGGAAATGGTATTTCTGTGCGCGGCTGTCCGGGGTGGCAGTACTGACGGTGCCCAGCGACTGGTGAACGTTGCCGGATCAGTTCAGGGCCGGTACGCGGAAATTTGTGCTCTGTATGGAACGGCAATCGTGAAACGTGATGGGCAACTGTTGGTGGGTGTTGCAGAAATGGCTGAGGAAGCCGGGAACGACCTTTTCGCGAGAGACGTGGCACGTGCAGCGCTCAAACTGGGTACCGAGGCCGCAGATCGCAGCATCACGCGGCCATCCGCACGGATTATTCGCAGTTGCATTCAGCATTTGGGCAGCCTTAAAGCGTCAAATGATGACGGTCAAACGCTTACCTCCAGGGAACTCGAAGTTGCACGTTTGGCTGCTGCGGGTGTGAGTAATCGGGCCATTGCGGCCAAGATGCATATATCGGTTCGCACCGTGGAAGGTCATCTATATCAGGTCTATGGGAAGCTTCAGGTCACCAACCGGAGCGAACTCAAAAGTACCTTTGCGTAGGATTCTGGTGTCGATGATGATCGGGCAAACAATCCGTGCCTTCGTTGGACAACAGGACAAACTTGACTCGGTGGTGGGGGCGCTCTCCGAATCGGAGCAGCTAGGAGTGCTGATCACCGGGGAGTCGGGTCTGGGCAAGTCCGCTCTGGCGCAAGCCGCGTTGCAGCAGGTAGCCACATCACTGCG
>JABBNV010000098.1:4861-6904 GCA_019352125.1 Acidobacteriota bacterium
CATCTCTGCGACCCTTCCGCATTTCCCCTAGTCAGGCTCTGTCTGCTGTACCTTATGGGGCGTTGGAGCGGTTCACCTCTTTGCAGGATGGCAACGTTCCGATCAACGAGGGGGAGGTAGTGGCGAATATTCAGCGCTCCCTGACCGCGCGCCTAGGTTCCAGTGCAATGCGAGCCGTAGTGGTCATTGATGATGCCCACCACCTGGACGGTCAGAGTGCGCGAGTCTTAGCCCAACTGGCGGTGCTGGGTGTTGCGAAACTTGTGGTGGTTTCGCGCTCCACACCAGAGCCGCCGCAGGAGTTCTTATCCCTGTGGGGGGACGGTCTTCTGGCCCGTTTCGAAATGAGCCCACTCACGGAGTACCAAGCGCAGGAGATCTCCCAGCGTGCCTTAGGGGGGAAGCTGTCCGCCAACGCCAGTCGAACTCTGTGCTTAGCAGTGGGCGGAAACCCTCAGCTGCTACACGCGTTGCTCCATCAGTTGTATAACGAGGGTCAGCTTGTGGAGCGTCATGGCACCTGGGCTCTGCACAAATACAGCCCGAACGCGGGGGTTGAGTTGACAGACCTCGTCCGCGAGCGGTTGGCGGATCTGCTCCCCGCCGAGCTGGAAGTTCTAGAAACGGTGGCGCTCGCCTACCCCATTAAGCTGACGCGTCTTTTGGAAATGGCGCCTCTGGAAGTTATCGACGCGCTGGAAGAATCGCGGGCAATTCACATTTCTGAGGGAAGAGGCCGCCACGTCAGTCCAGGATATCCGCTGTTAGGTGTTGTGGTGAGGCAGCTGGTGCCGTCTGCCCGAAGCCGAGCCATTTATGGAAAAGTACTTCAAACCATGCACGGTCTACACTCAGCGGGGCAACAGCTGGTTCGTATGGTGTCCTGGGCGTTGGACTGCGGGCTGGAGGTTACAGAGCAGGATCTGTTGGACGCGGCCGCATATGCGAATCAACACGGGGATTCGTCCCTGGCTTTGCGCGCAGCGGGAGCAGTGCGCGGCGAAGATAGGCAACTCCAAGCGCGGGTGGAGATAGGCCTGGCTTATCTTCATTCAGGTGATACATCCGCTACTGCTGATGTGCTGGAAGGTTGTCTGGACGTGCCGGGTCCGCCGGACGTGCGGCAGGCTGGCGTAAACCTGCTGGGTTTATTGGCATTACGGCACGACGACGCTCAAGGAGCGCTCGCGGAGCTAGCGAACCGGTGGGAACGTGTACGTGGGGCGGACCAAGAGGGTGCAGCAACTGCCGACGGCCCCGCACTGCTGAGGTTGCAAATCCTGATGATGCAGGGAAAATTCGTCGACGCCGAGCCCGATTTGCGTCAACTAGTTGCGGACGGGGAAAAGTCCATCCAGCCGAAGGCTCGGATGATGCTCACTGAACTGCTGGCCTGCACCGGCCACCTGCACGAGGCTCTGGAAGTGGCGGAAACGTGTCTTCGTCCGGTAGGGACTCACGCCGTGAGCAGGTTCCATGACCTGGAGCACCTCGAATTCCTCCGTTGTGTGGCTCTGATCGGTCTAGGGCGTTTGAACGCCGTTGCGGACACTGCAGAGCGCCGCGTCACACCTGCAACGGAGGAGGGCAGCCCCAGTTCAGGCAGCCTGGTTGCGCAAGCGTTAGCGGCCGTGGCCCAGGGCAAGATGCTCTACGCCGCCAACCTGTTGGCCGAGGCTATCGATGACTTGGAGATATGGGATCCAGGACTGATTCTTGGGTATGCCTTGGGCCTAGGAACTTATGTGGCCTCGATGACTGGCAACCGCCAACTGCACGATGATTACAATCGCCGACTGGACCATTTGGCTTATCCGGGATCCAAACATTTTGAGCTGTTAGCGCATGCATATTCAGCAGCTTCGATGGCTTCCGTGTATGGGGCTTCCTACAGCATTAATAGCCTGCGCCATCTGGCCCTTAATAGCGCACAGGTGGGTGCTGTCACTGCGGAATTGGAGATTCGTTCGCTGGCGTTGCAGTTAGGCGACACGGATCAGCTGAACCGGTTGTGGGAACTCTCCAGCGCTTACGAGGGTGAGC
>JABBNV010000098.1:6914-8845 GCA_019352125.1 Acidobacteriota bacterium
CCTCGCGCCCGCTGCCGCGCCCGCCCTTGGCACCCCCGCCGCGCTGATCGGTGCAAGCGAGCAGTTTGCCGCCGTGGGGTTCATGCTGCTTTCCGCCGAATGTCTTGGCCAGGCTGTCCTGCTCCTCCAGACGCACGGTGATCGCAAACGAGCCAGAGATGCGATGCAGTTATTGCACCTTCGTCGTCTTGGGCTTGAGGGCGTGGTAACGCTTCAGCTTGGGGGATCGGAAGATGTCACGGAACTGACACCTCGTGAGCGGGATATTGTAACGATGGTGGTCAACGGCCAGAGTAATCGTCAGATTGCGGAGCATGCCTCGTTGTCTGTTCGCACGGTGGAAGGTCACCTCTACCGCATATTTGCGAAGCTTGGGATCAACCGACGTGAAGACTTGAGCGTCACGGATCTCATGCTCGGCCGGCCAAACCTGTCAATCCGGCGCTGATAGCGCCACCAGAATTCGCTCTACTGAAACGTCAACTGGGTATTGACTGGTGTCCAGAACCACGTTGGCATTCCTTGGTAACTCGTACGGTGAATCAACCCCCGTGAAGTTCTGTAGATCCCCGGCGCGAGCCCTGGCGTACAGGCCCTTTCGGTCTCGTTGCTCACAGACGTCCAGGGACGTGGACACATGAACCAGGATAAAATCTCCCTCCGCTTCTGCCATGCGGCGGACCTCTTGCCTACCCGATTCAAAGGGGGCAATGGGGGCGCAGACGGCTACCCCTCCCGAGCGTGAGATGAGCGAGGCTACCCAGCCGATCCGGCGGACGTTGGTTTCTCTATCTTCGCGGGAGAAGCCAAGCCCTGCAGACAAAAGTCGGCGGACGTCGTCGCCGTCCAACAACGTGACCGGGCGAGGATCACTTTGGCTTAGCCGCTCCGCTAAAGCGCCCGCAATGGTTGATTTCCCGGCACCGGAAAGCCCAGTCAGCAAAATAACCGCACCTTTGCGGGCGCTTACTGCCGTCGCCAAGGATAGGGGAGGCGGCTCCATGGAGTCAGAGAAATTTAATACTGAGTCTGCTCCTAGGTGCGCTAGCGCGTGGGCTGTGAGCCGCGCATGTACCGTTGCTTTCTCTCCCAGAGGTGAGGGTGAAATCAACAATGCGCACCGTGTGCCAGTCAGCTCCTGCGCGCATTTGGCTAGGCAATCAAGCAGTTTTAGTACGGGGAATTTGGGTGGTTGGCTGGTGCCAACAGCTACCAACCATAATTGCGCATGCAGCTCGGTTGCACGGTGGATGGCCTGTGCCAGTTCCATGCCAGTTGGTTCTTTACTGAAGGCCGCCACCACGCTGGATCCATGGCCCGGCGCCGGCAGCGGAGTAGTGAGGCGAAAGCGCCGAGCCGGGGGATGCTCCGCCGCCCGCAAGCGTGCCAGCGTGCCAGCAACGTAACTGAACGCTGGCCCGGCCTGTTCAGTATCCGTTACGGATAGGGCGGCTAGGGGAGTGCCGTCCGGATGAGACAGCACCAACAGCCCTTCATGAACGGCTGCTTCAGCCACTGGGCCCGGAACTCTGAGCGCAAAAGGCCACGGCCAGTGAGCTTTCGGTTGAGACGGTAGACAGTAACCGTCTGCCGGCGCGTAGAGGCCACCCAGAATGAGTTCCAACTGATCCATCGCGTCTGCGGTCAACGCGTGAACAGGAGCTGTAAGCGTTGCTGGAAGGACGGTCACTGGGCTGAACCTGCCTCGGGCCGGGCCGCCACCAGTGGCGACGCTTTACGCCGTCGCGCTTCAGTAGTTGCCAGCGCTGGAAATCCGTAGCGTTTTCTGATGAGCATCCAGATCAAGGGGCACACTAGCAGCATGGTGGCCAGCGCGACGCCAGTGGCAGCATCAGGGGTGCCTAGCATCTTGAGACCGGAGGCCAGCAGCACAATGGCCAGCGCTCGCCGAACAAACCCTCCGGACATCC
>JABBNV010000098.1:8855-9255 GCA_019352125.1 Acidobacteriota bacterium
GCAGCGTCACCGCTAGGTCAAGATCACCGAAGAATGCGTGCCCCAGAGCCGCCGCGGCTACTAGAGGTACCGCCTGAACCAGGTCCGTGCCCACCAATTGATTTGCCTTTAAGACCGGGTAGATCATCATCAACCCAATGACGATGATGGAACCGGAACCCACTGACGTCATGCCCACCACCAGCCCGCCCACCGCACCCAGCGCAATGGTAGGAAACGGCCGCAGTGCCACTTGGGGACGGTCAGTGGGTAGGCGGCTACCCCGGCCATCTGCGGATGAGGCTCGTTCTACGAGTCGAAAGTAGGCGCGGACGGCTAGTAACACTGCGCTAAGAAGTAGGGCGGCTCCCAGGGCTATCTTGACACCCTGCTGCACCGCAGGGGCCGGGCCCAGCAGTTT
>JABBNV010000099.1:0-876 GCA_019352125.1 Acidobacteriota bacterium
CTGATGACCGCCGGATCGGGCGCTCCGCGCAGATCCCGCCGTGCACAGGTATTCATGAGTGGTTTCAAACTGTCCGCCCGGCTTCCGGTCACCTTTGGATTGATCATCGTCCTGTGGAGCCTGGGGCTGGCTCTGGGTACTATCCCCGAAGGGCCGTCTCCTCAGCTTTCAGCAGTGGTTGGGCTTCCCGTGGGGGAAAATCTGAGCCCGTGGTGGACAGTACTCACCTCGGCTTTCTTCGCCAGCGGGTGGCTGGACTACGTCACGGCCACGGTGGCCTTGCTAGTGACCGTTGGGCTGGCCGAACGTGTGATGGGCCCGGCACGTGCAGCCCTGAGTTTTTTGGCCGGTTCACTGCTCAGCGCACTTCTCACGTTCGCCACGATCGGCGGGGGGACAGCAACAAACAATCAGTGGCTCAGCTACCTGGGCGGAGAATGGGTGGTTGGCCCGTACGGCGGTGCAGCCGCTGCTCTGGGAATGGCCACAGCCTCACTCGATGCTCTTTGGCGAAGGCGGCTTCGCACCTGGCTGATGGCAGCAACGGTGCTGTTGACGCTCTATATAGGAGTATCCCAAACGCTGGAGGCTCTCTTTGGCGCTGCGCTGGGCCTGACTGCTGGCTCCCTTTCTTATCGACTCACCAGCGGCAAACCAACAGAAATCCACTACCGCTCCAGCCTGCGAGAGACCAGGGTGCTGGTGGGCACAATTGTGGGAATTTTTGCCCTGGGCCCGCTACTCACTCAGGTCACCAACTCCGTGGCCACCGGCCCGCTGTACCTGATTCAGACGCTCATGGTGGTCAACAAGCCCGAAGGCCAACGGCTCAGTGACGCGTGCGGTGGGTCCGCCAGCTGCATCGATCACGACTTC
>JABBNV010000099.1:886-7093 GCA_019352125.1 Acidobacteriota bacterium
ATCGACCTGCAGCGCATTGTGGGAGTGGACAGCCTGGGCGCAGTGATCCTGACATTGATCCCGGCACTGCTGCTGCTATTGATTGCAGAAGGGCTGCGGAGAGGCCGCCGGTTGGCCTACATCCTGGGCATTATTGTGCACAGCTATATTGCCATTGTGGCCGCTGAGGCACTGGCTGCAGGGTTGGCGGATCCGGATATTTCGGTGGACCCGGACCTCATCGGCTTTGTTCTGCTGTTCATTTTGCCAGCCGTCGTTGTACCGCTGGGCATCGTGATCCTGCTCTTCGTGTATCGCCGAAAGTTTCAGGTGAACGCGGGACGCGAAAATGCGCGAACGCTGTGGCGATCCAGCCTCACAGCCGCTGGCTCCGTCGTCGCCCTTTATAGCGTTTTGTGGCTGCTCGAGGGAAACTACCGAACGGCTGGCATAGCCGAGCTCCTTGGCCAATGGATTCACTTGCTGGTTCCGTTCCCCATGCCGTTTGACGTGAATCTCCCGCAGGGCCTCTTCAGCAATATGGTCTACGGATTTGGTGGGTCCGTCATCTGGCTACTCATGCTGGGGCTGCTGTTTAAGAACTTCCGTCGATACCACCGCACCGGCGGTGGAAACGGTGCGGATATTGACCGGGCCCGTGCGCTACTTCGCATGGGTGGCGGATCCCTGGGCTGGATGGCGCTCTGGGAAAACAACATCTATTGGTTTAGCCAAGATGGCAATGCCGCCGTGGCGTACCAAGTCCACAACGGCGTGGCCCTGAGCATTGGCGGACCGTTCGGTGATCCTTCCAGTACCTCAGGGGCAGCCATTGAGTTTGTACGGTACTGCACAGAACACGGGCTAACACCTTGCTTCTATTCCGCCACCGAAGCAGTGGGCGCAGCTGTGTCCACCCTGGGATTCCGCTCTCTGGAAGTAGCTGAAGAGACCTTACTGAATGTGCGAACCATGAGTTTCAAGGGCAAGGCGTGGCAAAACGTCCGGACAGCGCTCAACCGGGCCCAGCGGCTTAACATCACGGATAGGTGGATGCCCTATAGCTCCATGACACCGCTGATTCGCGCCCAGCTGGCAGAAATCTCCGAAGAATGGGTGGCTGACAAATACCTCCCCGAGATGGGATTCACCCTAGGTGGCCTCGAAGAACTTAAGGACCCGGAGGTGATGTGCTGCGTTGCCATTGACGACGACGGGCTGGTGCACGGCGTGACCAGCTGGCTGCCCCAGTATGCTAACGGCCACGTAATTGGCTGGACCCTTGATTTCATGCGCCGTCGTGCCGGCGCGTTCAAGGGCGTCATGGAGTTTCTGATCGCTTCCGCCGTGACCCACTTCCGCGAGCAGGTCTCAGTAATTTCCCTCTCCGCCTCTCCCCTGGCCAGCCTGTCCACAGAGACCCATGACACTGATCGAGGCAGCCTGGACCGCATGTTGACGGTATTGGCGCAGGCTGTTGAGCCCATGTACGGGATGAAGTCCCTAGCCGCCTTCAAATCGCGATTCCAGCCCGATCACCGGACCCTATACCTGTACTACCTGGATCCGCTGGCACTGCCGACCATTGGCTTGGCACTCACCAGTGCCTATCTGCCGGAACTATCTACCCGTCAGAGCGCCTCAATTCTTCGCAGGATGACCTCACGGGAGAGCGCCCGGCAGGGCTAATTAGCCCTAGGCCGCGCAAGAGTACGGGACTAGAATCTTTGCATGCCGACGGATGGCAATAACCCCGTGGATTCACCCCTGTGGCACCGGTGCGATGCCACTATATTGCCGCTGTGGTGGGAGCGCCTCCGCGCGGGTTCCAGCTACGAATCCGCGCTGCTATACGCCGCCGGGCTGTTTACCGAAGACCGGCGCAGGCCCATCGCACAGTGGTGGAACGAAGCCCTGGATGCCGCGCTGTTGGTAGCTCCAGAGACAGGGCCGGAATGGCCCATTCAACGCTTCGGCATTTTTTACGCGCCGCCCGGAGCAGGATTCCACCGCGTCCATTCACAACAGCATCAGTGGAACCCGCGCTCCCCGTTGGCACACCCCACCGAAGCCGAGGCATTTTCTGCCGCAATAGTGGCGGCGGAGGGCTTCTTGGCTGTTGAGATGGACTACGTGTGAACGTGGGGTGCGGAGATTCAGCCGTCAGCCTGTGCAGCCATGCGCCGGTCTTGGAATCAGCCCGGACAGCAATGATCCCCGCACTCGCTAGGAGTACGGGGATCATTTATGCCAACAAAACCGGCGGTGGGCTCCTCCTGCTGGACTTGAACCAGCAACCCTTCGATTAACAGTCGAATGCTCTGCCAATTGAGCTAAGGAGGAATGAAGCAGGTACTAGCCTAACAAAGGAAAGCCCCGTGGGTGAAATCGGCTCTACTGGTCTCC
Source organism: Acidobacteriota bacterium (assembly GCA_019352125.1). Classification (GTDB taxonomy): domain Bacteria; phylum Actinomycetota; class Actinomycetes; order Actinomycetales; family Micrococcaceae; genus JABBNV01. The sequence goes on from JABBNV010000099.1 coordinate 3,272, forward strand.
GCGCAGCTTGCGTCGACTGATTTCTAGTTCCATTAATTCCCGCTGCAACTGCTGGTAAGCCACTGGCTCGGCCGCCGGGTCCATCCGCTGCAGGGCACCCATCTTCTCCGCCTTCCGGCGCGTAATCTGCATGCTGAACAGCCCCCGCATAATGTCCAGGCAGTACTTGGTGAGCGAGTCCTCGTTGCTGGCTGGCAGCGGCGTTACCGCCAATTCCGAGACCAAGGGCATCAGGGCCTCTGGCACTTCATCTCGGACCGCTTGGAACCATTGAGACGCCTTGACTCCACTAGACCCAACGGCCCGAATGGCCTCATGAACAGCCTTGTACGCGGGCACAGCAAACTCAGCTTGGGTGAAGGTGAGCCAGTCCTCATCGCTGAGTCTGCCCGGTTCCTGCAGGGCTACCTCCAGCGCTTGGCGTTCCAATTTCACCACGGGGTCACGCTGATCGGGGCGTGCGAATCCGGCCCCCGCCGTCGGCTGAGAGTTCGACGGCGGTGCATCGTTGCGTTGCCCCATCGAGTTTCCTTGGTTCGGCCTGCCGCTATTTGAGTCGCGGGAAGAACTCGCGGCCTCCGCTGGTGCAGTGGCCGTGCCGCCGCGCTTCAGCACAGCATTGACGGCCCGGAGCACCTCGTTGGGGTCCGCGATGCCCAACCAGCCTGCCAGTTCTTGGCAATACCCACCGCGGGTGGAACCGTCGCGGATGGCAGCCACTACCGGAGCAGAGGCGCGCAAAGCTTGAACACGCCCCTCCACAGTGCTCAGATCAAAGCGATCCAGCGTGGACCGAATAGCGAATTCAAACAGCGGGCGGCGAGAACGAATCAAACTGTGCACGGCCTCGTCACCCTTGCGCTGACGTAGCTCGCACGGGTCAGCGCCACTGGGTTCAACAGCAACAAAAGTCTGCGAAATAAAGCGTTGATCCTGTTCGAAGGCCCGCAAGGCCGCCTTCTGACCTGCCGCGTCGCCGTCGAACGTGAAGACTACTTCGCCGCCCGTTCCATCATCGGAGAGCAGCCGGCGAGAAACGGTGATGTGGTCAGCGCCGAACGCCGTTCCGCAGGTGGCCACCGCAGTATCTACGCCAGCAAGATGGCATGCCATCACGTCCGTATACCCCTCAACCACCACCAGCTGGCGCTTCTTCGCGATGTTGCGCTTGGCTAGATCGATGCCGTAGAGCACCTGAGATTTCTTGTACAGAATGGTCTCGGGGGTATTGAGGTATTTGGGACCCTGATCCTCTTCAAATAGTTTGCGCGCACCGAAGCCGATCGTATCCCCTGAGATGTCCCGGATGGGCCAAATAAGCCGGCCACGGAAACGATCGTAGATGCCGCGCTGCCCCTCGGAGAACATGCCCGTTTGCTTGAGTTCTTCGGTGGTGAAGCCCTTGCCGGTGAGGTGCTTGAGCAGGGAATCCCAGCCCTTCGGGGCGAACCCCACACCAAAATGCTCCGCCGCGCCGCGGTCAAAGCCCCGCTCAGACAAAAATGCTCTGCCTACGGCCGCACCCGGGCTGAGGAGCTGATCGCGGAAGAATTCTGCGGCAATCTTGTGAGCGTCCAGGAGGCGCTGCCGTTTGCCCACGTCTTCGCGCCGGGGGCCGGAGCCGCCGTCCTCATAGTGCAGCTCGAAGCCAATCCGAGCGGCAAGTTTTTCAACGGTTTCACTAAACGTGCTGTGGTCCAGCTTCATCACGAAGCTGATCACGTCCCCGCCCTCGCCGCAGCCAAAGCAGTGGTAGGTTCCCATGCCGGGGCGGACGTGAAACGACGGGCTGCGCTCATCATGGAATGGGCAGAGACCCTTGAACGAGCCAATCCCGGCAGATTTCAGGGTGACGTAGGAGTCAACCACTTCCTTGATGTCTGTGCGCGAACGGACTTCATCAATGTCTTCTCTTTTGATTAGTCCAGCCACAAAATCAGTTTACGGGACGCTGGCCTAGAGCAATGTTCGGCGGCTGCCAACTAGCCTTTCATTCAACGCTAGCGCGGACCCATCAGTGAGCGAAGCAATCTGATCAACCACCACCCGCAGGCGGGCGCCGTCGTCCTCCGCGGCGCGCCAATCAGCGGCAAACATCGTCTCCAGGTGCGCGTCGCCAGTGGCGCTCAGCACAGATACCAGCGAGTGCAACACCTCCTGCTGACGCTGATAGATAGGCTGCCGATGATCCGTGGTCATCACAAACGTGGTGGCCAACCCCTTCATTACCGCAATTTCTGCAATGGTCTCTTCCGGCACCACCACATTCGCCGCGTACCGGGTCAGGGCCTCCGGCCCGTAGATGTCCCGAGTTGCCCGTAGTGCACTCTGGCAGAACCTACCAATGAGCTGACTGGTCATGTTCTTCAGGGCCGCCATGGATGCGCGGCTTCCATCAGCATGCCGCACCCACACTTGGGTGGCCTCCAGCCGCTTGAGGGCCGCATCGATGGCTGCCGTGTCCGTATGCGGCAGATACCACTGCTGCGTGTAGCCGACTACCCTGCTGCGCTGATCTGGCACGTCCAACCACTTAAGCTGGACGTGGCCGGCCACAATTGCGTCCTCCACATCATGGACTGAATAAGAAATATCGTCCGCCAGGTCCATCACCTGGGCTTCCACGCACGATCTCCCCACTGGTGCGTCCCGGCGGAGCCACTCAAAGACGGGAAGGTCATCCGTGTAGGCGCCAAACTTGCTGGTTCGCTCCCCATGAAGCACTGGCGCGTCCACGGCGGACCACGGGTATTTGCAGGAGGCATCCAGGCTGGCGCGGGAGAGGTTGAGGCCTGCAGGCGTGCCGTCCGGGGCCACCACCTTGGGTTCCAACCGTGTCAGTAGCCGTAGCGTTTGCGCATTTCCCTCAAAGCCGCCGATGTCATGGGTGAGCTCATTGAGCGCAGATTCTCCGTTGTGGCCGAACGGCGGGTGGCCCAGATCGTGGGCCAGACAAGCCGTGTCGACGACGTCGGGATCGCACCCGAGTGCGTGGCCCAACTCCCGGCCAATTTGAGCCACCTCAAGGCTGTGCGTCAGACGGGTCCGCACAAAATCGTCCGTGTTCGGTGCCACTACCTGCGTCTTGGCTCCCAGTCTGCGGAGGGCCGATGAATGCAGGACTCTGGCCCGGTCACGCTCAAACTGGGTGCGGTAACTGCTCTTGGGCGCTTCTTTAACCCAGCGTTCCTGATCCTCGGGTCCGTAGCTGCCGCGCAGTTCGTTTGATGTTGACACACTGAAAGCCTAGGCCACTGGGGCCAGTGCCCGCACACGGTGTCTCGGCAGACAGGGGTCTCGACGGGGCTCGACCACCGGGTGGGGCTACCCGCCTGAGACGTCTAGTTCCGCAGCAGCGATTTCCGTCCTCTGGCTGGCGTCCATGACGCGGTCGTTAAGCCAGCCCTCGGGCAACGAGGTCCGCTTGGGTGTCCCCGCACGCCCACGCGGGCCCTCGGCATCTGCCCCGGGGTATGGAGCCTCTGGGTCCAGCTGGTCCAACAGGCCGCGGAGTACCTCCAAAGTGGGCACCGTGGCCAACTTGGCACGCAATTCCCCACCCACCACGTAGCCCTTGAAGTACCAAGCCATGTGCTTGCGAATATCCCGCAGTGCCTTGTTCTCGTCGTCAAACGTTTCGATCAGCAGCTGGGCATGACGGTAGACGCTGTCCGCCACCTCTTTCAGACCTGGGCGGTGCCGTGATTCGCTGCCCTCAAAGGCGTTCATCAGATCCCCAAAAAGCCACGGGCGGCCCTGGCAGCCACGGCCAATCACCACGCCGTCCACACCGGTTTCGCGCACCATACGAATGGCATCCTC
>JABBNV010000099.1:7103-9191 GCA_019352125.1 Acidobacteriota bacterium
TATCCCCGTTGCCCAGCACCGGGATGTCCGTCAGTGTCTCGCGCAGGCGCGCAATGGCGGACCAGTCGGCCTGCCCCGAATAGAACTGGGACGCGGTACGCCCGTGCAGAGCAACGGCGGCCACTCCACTATCGCGGGCAATTTTCCCGGCCTCAAGGTAGGTCAGATGATCATCGTCGATCCCCTTGCGCATCTTGATGGTCAGCGGAAGGTTCCCCTTGGACGCTTCACGAACAGCCGTCTGCACGATGGAGGTGAAGAGGTCAATCTTCCACGGCAACGCCGCTCCTCCACCCTTGCGCGTCACCTTGGACACGGGGCAGCCAAAGTTCAGGTCAATGTGGTCCGCGCGGTCCTCCGCCACCAACATGGCGACGGCACGTCCAACGGTCTCGGGATCAACACCATACAACTGAACGGAGCGGACCTTTTCGTCGTCGTCGTGCTCAATGATCCGCAGCGACTCCGGCGTGCGCTCCACCAATGCCCGCGAGGTGACCATTTCCGAGACGTAAAGCCCGCCACCGTACTCTCGACACAGGCGGCGAAACGCGGTGTTGGTGATGCCGGCCATCGGAGCCAAAATCACCGGAGTGTCCACGGTAATGGAGCCCAGAGTCAGCGGAGGCAGTTCCAGTCGCGTATCGCTCGCGGGAATATCAGTAACAGTCACCCTGCAATTCTCTCAGACTCTGACACTCTCAGCACATGGGCCCGTCAGTGCCAGAGAAGGCAGCACTAGAGGAGCCAGCCGTTCTCTTGCGCCAAATGAACCGCCTCGGCTCGAGTACGGCCCCCGGTTTTACCCATCGCGGAAGACAAGTAATTGCGAACGGTCCCCTCGGAAAGAAAGGTTGCCCGGGCAACGTCCGCCACGGTACCGCCCTGGCTGGCCGCCCGCAGAATGTCAGTTTCCCGTTCCGTCAACGGGCTCTCACCGCTCGTGAGGGTCTGCGCAGCGAGCGCGGGATCCACCACACGGAGTCCTGCCGCAACTTTCCGCACGGCGTCTGCCAATTGCCTGGCGGGGGTGTCTTTGACAACAAAACCCATGGCACCGGCCTGCATGGCACGGCGCAAATATCCGGGCCGCCCGAAAGTGGTCACCATCAGCACGCGGCAATCAGGGGCACTGACGCGCAGAGCGGCCGCGGCGGAAATGCCGTCCAGACCCGGCATTTCAACGTCAAGCAACGCCACATCTGCCTGATGGTGGACGACGGCGGCATCCACCTCGTCGCCTCGGCCTACCTCTGCCACTACTTCAATATCCCCCTCCAGGTTCAAGAGTGCAGCCAGGGCACCCCGGACCAAAGCCTGATCGTCAGCTATCACTAGTCGAATCACAGTTTCACTCCCAACCTGGTGCCGCCCAAAGGCGAAGCTCCAAAAACAATGCTTCCGCCAGAGGCAACGGCGCGTTCCGCCAGTCCGCTCAGGCCATTGCCTTCGGCATTCCCACTGCCGGGGCCAACGCCGTCGTCGTCGATATAGATGTGGTCCGCAGCCACAGAGATGCGGCATCGTGTGGCACCTGAATGGCGGATCACGTTAGTGACCCCTTCCCGGGCGACCCACCCGAACAGCTCCCTGTCCTTGGACCGCACCGACTCTGTTGCACCCGGGAGAACAGCCTCGATGCCTGCAGCTTCAAGGGCCTGATGGGCATTAGCCAACTCACCCGTAATAGTCACGCCGCGGTACCCACTCACTGTTGCACGCACGTCTGCCAAGGCACCTCGGGACAAATCTTCTACCTCGGCAATCTCTTGCTTGGCTCGCTCCGGTTCGGCATCAATGAGTCTTCCGGCCAATTCCGCCTTGACCGTAATGACAGTCAACGAATGCCCCAAAATGTCATGAATGTCCCTGGCCACCCGGTTCCGTTCTTCGCTGACAGCAACGTCTGCCAGTTCATGCTGCGTGGCACGAAGTGCAGCAATAGTGCGCCGGAGGCGGTCAACAGTGGCCATCATCAGGCCCACCGATACAATCGCAATAACTTGCACGCTTGCATCCGATAGCGAAACTCCACGCAACAACTGCAGTGCCAGAGCCAGCCCGCCCAGCCCGAATATGATGAACACC